>CAZEXE010000107.1:0-1579 GCA_964516645.1 uncultured Candidatus Poseidoniales archaeon | reverse complement strand
GCATCAAATACTTGGACAAAGTTTGAGAATCGGAATTATTCTATTTACCCTAATTTGGGGATTCTTCGCTTGGAGGAAATGGAAATTGATGCACAACATAATCGACACACCGTCTAGCAGGGTAAGAAGTGTGGCGGTTGGCCCTGCTGAATTAGTAGGGCAAGTCAGGCCAGGTCCGGATGGAACTATGGCAGTTCATGTGGGCGGCAGCAAATCACGATTGGTAGAGGGCGTGGTTGTATACAGGTGGAAAGAAGAAGAATATGTGTGCACAAGGGATTCTGATGGAAAGGAATCCTGTAGTTGGAAAACTAGGAGGACCAAATCAGATAGTAGAGAATTTATCCTTCACGATGGTACAGGGGGCATACTAGTAGATGCAGATTCTTGGGACAAGACCAATTTAGGCAATCAATTGCATCAATGGGAAACTGGAAAGTGGCGATGGACGGTTTGGGTTCTAGCAGCTGGCGACCCTGTATACTGCTTAGGTAGAGTCGAGACGAGGACCGAAAAAGAGCGAGAAGAAGGTATTGATACAACCATTCCAAATTCACTATTGATTGTTCGAGGAAACAAGGACATCGGAATGCAAGTTCATCTCCACAGAGGCACCGAATTATCCGTAATTTCTGGCTTACGCTCTACTACTGAAGCGATTATTGTACCAGTAGTAATGCTGGTGTTCAGTGCAATACCATTCCTATGGTAATCAGTCTTCGTCGACTACTTCGAAGTCTGCATCTACAACTCCATCATCAGAAGTATCTGAGCCGGCTTCTTCTTGTTCAGCCATTTCAGCAGCAGCGGCTTCGTATAACTTAGCAGAGATTGCGTGCATTCCTTCTTCAATCTCCTTAACCTTAGCCTGAACCGCAGCCTCATCGATTTCATCAAGTTCCTTAGCCACGCCTTCTTCATTCTGAAGTAGAGCCTCAAGTTCGTCGACCTTAGATAGAACAGGTTCCTTATCCTCATCACTAAGTTTCTCTCCAGCCTCATCGACTGTTCTTCGAGTCTGGTAGACGATTTGGTCAGCCATATTTCTCATTTCGACTTGAGACTTCAGGCGTTTGTCCGCTTCAGCAAATTCTTCAGCTTCAGAAATCTTTGCTTGAATTTCATCTTCTGTAAGTGAAGTGTCAGATTCAATCTTGATGGATTGTTCTTTACCTGTTCCTTTGTCTTTAGCGGATACATTGACAATTCCATTAGCATCAATATCGAATGTTACCTCAATTTGAGGCATTCCACGAGGTGCTGGTGGTATTCCCATCAAGTGGAACTGGCCAAGGCTAACATTATCCTTTGCAAATTCTCTCTCACCTTGTAGAACATGGATTTCCACAGCAGGTTGATTGTCACTTGCAGTAGAGAAAACTTCAGAGCGACGACTTGGAATTGTGGTATTTCGCTCAATCATCGTGGTTGTAACTCCACCGAGTGTTTCGATACCAAGTGTAAGTGGTGTAACATCCAGTAGAAGGATGTCAGAAACACCTTCATCTCCAGCGATAATTCCAGCCTGAAGTGCAGCACCCATTGCAACCGCTTCATCAGGGTTAATTCCCTTGAATGG
>CAZEXE010000106.1:0-1606 GCA_964516645.1 uncultured Candidatus Poseidoniales archaeon | reverse complement strand
TTTTGTGAAGCGAACCATAATTGGGCTTCACCAAACCCCTTGTGCTATGGAATGGACACGCAGCGGTGAAGACATATTCGTTAGAATTGACCCTGGTCAAGAAATACATGCTACACTGCAAGGCTTAGCAGATGAAGTTGGCTTTGATGCTGCAGCGATTACCAGTGGCATTGGACGAACAAGAGATACCATTTACGGATATATGAACGAAGAAGGCGTATACATGCGCAGAACGCTTAACCCCCCTTCAGAATTAGTAAGTTTGTCTGGAAATATTGCTAGAACTCAAGATGGTAAGGCATTCACACATATCCATTGTTGTTGGTCAGATGATGACAACAATGTTCACGCAGGACATATGTTCCAATCTGTTGTTCATGTGGTTGCAGAAATCCATATTCGTATCTTATCACAAGCGATTATGACACGTTGTCCTTTACCAAATGTAGAGTTGTTAGGGCTACAATTTTCGTGATGTTCATAGCCTTTGGCGTTAGTGTATATTCATGGCCGGAGGCGAGCGAATCAAGTATCTGGCCGATGCGGTCAGATATCATCGTGAATTGTACTACAATCACTCTGCTCCAGAAATTTCTGATGCGGAATTCGATGCACTTTGGGACGAGTTGAAAGAATTAGATCCGGACAACGAAGTTTTACACGAAATTGGGCCAGAACCGCTGCCTGGGACTGTGAAAGTAGATCATTTGTTCCCAATGCGGTCCTTGGACAAAGGAACTTCAGACGAGGACATAATTCACTTCGTAACCCAATCAACTTTCGGAGGAAAGAGATATTTGGCACAACCAAAGTTGGATGGCTCAGCATTATCTCTTGAATACATTGCAGGTAATCTCCACCGAGCTGCTACAAGAGGTAGTGGTGAGAGAGGAGAAGATGTCACCTTGAATGCAAAAATAGTTGCTAATGTTCCATCCCGATTAAATTCTCCAGTAGACTGTCATGTACGTGGAGAAGTAGTAATGCCACTCGCGGTTTTCGAGAAAAAATATCGTGATGTCTCGCCCAATCCTCGTAATCTATGCTCAGGGGCTCTGCGCCAAAAACACGGTGACGGCAAGGCTGAAGCCTCAGACTTGGTGTTCTGTGCATATGATGTAAAATTCCCCAATCAATCTCCAGATGTTTTGAATGATAGCGAGTTATTGTCTTGGTTACAAGAAGTGGGAATCGAACCGGCCCCGTGGAAGGTATTTGATTCAGAATCTCCACAGAAAGATATGATTGATTATACAGTTGAGTGGAGTCAAAAAAGACCGACCTATGAATACGAAATAGACGGTATTGTATTCAAAATAGATGATTTAGAACAACGCGAAAACCTCGGAATGACAGCCCACCATCCTCGATGGGCCTTAGCTTGGAAGTTCCCTTCACAAGAAGCATATTCGGTTTTGTTAGATGTCGATTGGCAAACTGGAAGAACTGGTGCCGTAACCCCCGTTGCACGAATCGCACCACAAATGGTTGGAGGAGTAACGGTTGAGAACGTGACTTTGCATAACGTAGGGGAAGTTGAAAGACTGGGGATAAAGATTGGAGACAAAGTCAAGATTACTAGAAGAGGAGATGTAATTCCAAAAAT
>CAZEXE010000105.1:0-1719 GCA_964516645.1 uncultured Candidatus Poseidoniales archaeon | reverse complement strand
GTTAGCCCGGAGATTACATGGTTTTTTTAGTCGGTTACAAACTATACTTCAGTGCAGATGACGGATATGACGGTTTTGAATTGTGGGCGCATGACACCTCCAATCTAACGACTTGGCAAGTTGCTGATTTCGAACCAAGTGGTAGTAGTAACCCTGGACAATACATGAAGATATTAGTCGGTAACACACTATACTTCAGTGCACATGACTGGAGTAACGGTCAAGAACTGTGGGCAATGAAATTTTCAGAACTAGGAGCAGTAATGATTGAACATAGTATCACTTACGACTGAGTATTCGATTATTTGATAGGTTCAAACAGGCAGGCAAGACCATGAGCGAACCCATATTTAGCCCAGATGGCAAATTTATGTGGAGTGGAACTGAATGGATTCCTGCACCGCCAAGTGGCGGCAATGCGATTGAAATGAAAGACTCTGTAATCGGTGGAGATGTGGTTAGCAATACCACGATTAACAATGACCCACAAGCTGTTACTGAAGCGGTTATTTCTGCGTTGCAACACATGGGAATGATCGGTGCGCCTGTTGCGCCACAAGCACCTCCAACTCCTGAAATCGAATTACCTCATTCTTTCAATGTCGGAGACCATGTAGAATACCACAGTCCAACTAATCAGCGCTGGCTAGATAGATGCAAAGTAATTGCGATTAATGATGATGGAACTTACAAAATTGAAGTGCCAAAAACAAGTAGAATCGAGACTAAACATGCTGTGGTGATTGGCACCGCTCCAGGAACAATACGCCCTGCAAGCAGTCCGTACAGTGTTGGAGATAGGGTGTTTGTGAATTGGAAAAATTATGGGCATTATTACCCTGCGCGAATCGCAAAAGAAAATGACAATCATACTTTTTTGATTCACTTTGATGATGGCGATGTCGAGGACGGTGTTGAATGGGGCAGAATCGAGCCGCTGAACGAATCTTCAAGTGAAGTTCAAGAATACATTGAGCATGATTCAGAGTCTGAAAAAGAATTGATTGAAGCATTCAAACATTTTGATACAAACAACACCGGAACAATTCCTGCAAGAGAATATTTCCGAATATTGACAGAAATTGGTGATGAACCACTCTCAGTAGATGAAGTGGTCCAAGAATTTGCAGAATTAGGTATTGAATTGGATTCAGAAATTGACTACAGAGCACTGGTAAAATACATGATTGCTTCAGATGCGGCAGAGGTTGCAGCCCCGATGAAGCCCGAAGTAGTAATCAAAGATGCGTATCTCAAAGATGGAAGGCTGAAAGGTTATGCATACGCACATCCAAAATTAGGCGAAACCAATGTCAATACCTCAACGGTATTGGGCATTTCATTTGATGAAAGGGCAACCGCCAGAGTTGAAACTCGAAACACCGTCTATGTTGTAGGCCCAACCGGATGGAAAGTTAGACCTGATAACCATCCATTCAACAATCCGTTTTCAGTTGGCCAAAGGGTCAAGGTCGAATGGCAAAATGATTGGTGGGATGCTAGCATTCTAAAGGTGGAACCAGAATCCTATTTCATCACATACGAAGGTTTTGATTCAAGTTGGGATGAATGGGTTGGCCCTTCGAGAATCAAACCACTCGCCTGAACAAACGGAAAGGCATTTTGTTCGGAATGAGAGATATACTACATTTCCCAAGGTTCACCTAATTCCTAATCCACCTCCTACGGAGGTGCAAACGACCGAAATGACTCAAAGGG
>CAZEXE010000104.1:0-1774 GCA_964516645.1 uncultured Candidatus Poseidoniales archaeon | reverse complement strand
TTGAAATCGAACCTGTTCCAGCCAAATCTCCATTGATTCAGCACGAAAACTTCCACGGCACTCCACACATTGGCGCCGCAACCATGGAGGCACAGCGAAGAGTGGGAATAGATATTGCAGCGGCCGTGAAAACCGCATTATCTGGCAAAAAGCCCAAGACTTTGGTCAATGGCCAATATCTGTGACTATTTTCTGTCTAGGACAGTGAAGTACACCAGAACAATTTCAAGTGCAAAAAGGATGAAAATAGTCCCCCATCCTCCAGAAACATCGTAACTTACTGTTACATTGAATTCATCAATAAATGAATTTGGAGAGATTTCGCCTTCAAATGGCCATGGGTCCTCCTCCTCATCTTCATCCTCTGCCTCTTCTAATGAGCCAATCATTATGTGGAATTCTTCGCCATCTGGAGTCCATTCAAATTTTGATTCATCTCCTGATGATGGACCGCCCGCAACGAAATCGATGTCGCTTTCACATGAAACGATTTCACCGTCAGAATTTCCGCCTAATTTTTCTAATGAATCGTAATCATCTATTGTGATTATTCCTATCCAAACAGTATTGTCATCCCAAGTAACTTCGACATCAATATCGAGCATAACACCTGTTCCAGGTACATTGCTAAACGAATCCTTGGTTACTCCACACAAGCCAGCATCAGGCTTAGGCACGCCATCGATTAGTTCCTCGCCTGAATATCCAACCAATGAGGCTAGCAGCAATAATCCAACGATGCCAGTAAGTATTGACCTGACTGCTCCCATGGTGATACTTGGGCAATGCTTCTTCATCAAAGCATGGGTTTCGCGTTCTTCAAAAACCCCCGACTATGGAATCTTATTCATGGCGTCAAGGATACTCATTCATTGTGACCTCGATGCTTTTTTTGCTGCAGTAGAGACTCTACATCACAATTTAGACCCAAATGTGCCTTTGATTTTGGGCTCAGATCCCAAAGACGGCAAAGGTAGAGGGATAGTTTCAACATGCAATTATGCTGCAAGAAAATATGGGATTCGTTCAGCCATGCCAATAGGTGAAGCATGGCGAAGATGCCCTGGTCCTCCACATGGCTTGGGCCATTATCTCAAATCAACCCGTGGTCTTTACTCAAGAGCTAGCAAAAAGGTAATGTCAATATTATCGAAAAACGCTGACAAATTCGAGCAAGCGAGCATCGATGAAGCATATCTTGACGTCACCGAATATTGTCAAGGCGATTGGGATATAGCACTAGCATTTGCCCGACAATTGCAATCTCAAATTATGGAAGAACTTGGTTTGTCTTCCTCCTTTGGTATAGGTCCGACAAGGATTCTTGCAAAGATGGGTAGTGAAGAGAATAAGCCTTCAGGAATCCATAGAACACTACCAGATCAAATAGAATCCTTCTTTGATGGACGCCCCGTTCGTGAAATTCCTGGTATCGGCCCAAAAACAGCCACGCGTCTTGCTGAATGGGGAATCAACACCATGTCTGAAGCATCAGAATTTGGAGAGATTGCGTTAGCCCGTTTCACTTCGGAAAGATTTGCTTCATGGATTATTCGAGTCATTGAGGGTGATACCAGTGATGATATCAGTCCCCTTAGGAGTAGGAAATCAGTAGGCAAAGAGCATACATTTGAATTAGACCAAACCGATATAGAGAATGTACTTTCTCATTTGTCGCTATTAGTCACTAAAGTGATGAAGAGAGCAAAAGAAATGGGTGTTGCTGGTCGACTTGGAGAAGTAAAAATCCGCTATCAAGGGTTCGAGACACATA
>CAZEXE010000103.1:0-1966 GCA_964516645.1 uncultured Candidatus Poseidoniales archaeon | reverse complement strand
AGGGGGGCGGATATCCCACCCGGATGAAACCCCCCTGCCAGTTCTCCCATCCTGCATTCACAGGTAAACGGGTGCCAGTGCGTTTCGCTTATGACTGTTGAGGGTCTAATTCTTACTCACAACCACTTTTGACAAGTGATTATTTTGAGCCAGTCATTTCTTCTGGCCTAACCCACTGTTCAAACTCTTCATTGGTGAGATATTCCAATTCCAAAGCAGCCTCTCTTAGAGTAGTGCCCTCTTCGTGAGCCTTTTTCGCAATCTTGGCAGCTTTGTCATAGCCGATATGATTATTCAGCGCTGTAACTAACATCAGCGAATTTTCAAGATGATTTTTGATCATTCCTTCATTCGGCTCAATTCCTTCTACACACTTTGTTCTGAAGGCACGCATAGAGTCGGATAGAATTCGAACACTGTGTAATAAATTATGAATCATCATCGGTTTGAAAACATTCAATTCGAAATTACCTTGGCTGCCTCCAACTGTTATTGCAGTGTGATTACCCATTACTTGGCAACAAACCATAGTCAATGCTTCAGATTGTGTAGGGTTTACTTTTCCAGGCATTATCGAAGAACCCGGCTCATTTGCAGGAAGTGATAATTCCTGCAATCCACATCTCGGGCCCGAACCAAGCCAACGAATATCGTTTGCAATTTTCATCAAACTTGCAGCTAAGGTGTTGAGCGCACCACTTGCGGCAACAACAGCATCGTGTGCAGCCAATTGTGAAAATTTGTTTGGAGCGGAAACGAAAGGCATACTGGTTTTCAATGCGATTGCTGAAGCCACTCGGCTAGCAAATTCTGGATGAGTGTTCAGGCCAGTCCCAACTGCAGTTCCACCGAGCGCCAATTCATGTAAATCTTCCAATGCAAATTCAACGCGTCGCAAATTCGCATCCAGTTGTGAAACCCAACCACTAACCTCTTGGCCAAGAGTCAGCGGCACAGCATCCATTAGATGCGTTCGACCAATTTTGACAATCTCAGACCATTCGTCAGATTTTGTAGCAAGAGAATCTCTTAGTGCTGAAAGACTTGGAATCAAATCATTAGTTATCGCTTCTGCACTTGCGATGTGCATTGCAGTAGGAAATGTATCATTGGAGGACTGAGCACGGTTAACGTGGTCATTAGGGTGAACCGGCGATTTCGAACCTAAAACTCCGCCTGCCATCTCTATAGCACGATTAGCAATCACTTCATTCGTATTCATGTTAGATTGAGTACCAGAACCTGTTTGCCAAACTCTTAGTGGAAAATGGTCGTCTAATTCACCATTGAGTACTTCTTCAGCCGCAGCAATAATCAATTTTGCAACATCGGGGTCAAGTTGTCCTAAATCTGCATTTACCTTTGCAGAAGCCTGCTTTAGAATCCCAAACGCGCGGATAACTCCACGCGGCATAGTATCATCTCCGATATCGAAGTTGATTAGCGACCTAGCGGTTTGACAACCATAGTATCGATCGGCAGGGACTTCGAGTTCACCCATGGTATCGGCTTCGATTCGGACGTCTCCCATGTCAGAGGGGGCGTAGTCGGTTGTCCATGTCCCTTTCCCTCTCGCAATTGTCAAAGGTGTGAATCTCGAGCAGCGAATAATGGCCGGTTATCGACTCGTTTGGTTCCAACATCTGCACAAGGCAGCCGGAACTTATGTGATTAGGCGAGCAATGGCCAACGGTGAAGCATTTTGGCCTAACCACGAGAATGGAAATCCTGTAGAACAGGGTGAAGTTATTCCATTATGGAATATGTCCTCTGACAAACTATCTTCATTCATTGATGAATGTGAGGAAAAGGGAGTCACATTTGTTGCATGCGAATGGGGTGGGCCAGACTATCAAACATTAGCTAGTGATGAGAGGGTAACATTGCTCACTTGCTTGAGGCATCCAATCAAGCGCTTGGTTTCAAATTACAATTACGACCATTATTGGATGTGGACCAAAGCCAA
>CAZEXE010000102.1:0-2066 GCA_964516645.1 uncultured Candidatus Poseidoniales archaeon | reverse complement strand
ATCGATTACAGATGTTTTCTGTGGGTTCAACATTATTAGTAGCATTGCTATGGCAAAACCAATGAATGCCATCAAATTGAAACAATTGAATTGCATCATCTCTAGGTCCTCATTCCAATATCCAATAATGTACAATGTAGACCATAATAGCAACCCTGGTACGATAATCCATCTGGCGAAAATAATCCAACGGGTTTCTGGTATCAATTCTATAATCAATGATTTTGGCATTATTCCTCACTTCCTTTTATCCCAGCTGGCGTTAACATCAGAACAAGTAATGCAAGGCCGTAGCCGATGAGTGTATACAAATAGTGTATTGCAGTGATTTCATCATCGTTAAAATCCACGAATAGGTTTGTGATGAATACCCATGTGCTGAGTAAGATCAAAATTCCTGCAACTCCATACCTTGCAAAATATAGGAATTGCGCCATCGGCTCAGAATGCGTGATATGGTCTGACATGAGTGGAAGTTGCCAAAATAGAACTTAAATTTTTACCCGGCAGTAGTGAATCAAAATTTACCTTTCTTTGGAGCCACTTTCTGGACTCCACCGATTCCGTCAAGATCGTGCAGATTCGAAATATCAACAACCGCACCATAATTTAGGAAAACCTCTTTGAAAATGGATGCAAATTTCTCACCCCAATATACCATGGCACAAGCCATTGGAGCTCCTTTACCTCCGTCTTTACCTGCTACTAGAAATTTGAGTCGAGTATCATACAAGAAGCAAATCATCCTAGCCTTACCCCATACACTATTCTTCCAATGGCCAGTATTTGCAGCAATTGGTACCAAAGCAATAACTTCTGATTCATGTATCTCATTAGCCTCTGCACATCGTTTCAACCAATTCGCAATCCTTGTGCCTCGTTGTTTGTCATTACCAAAAGGTGGATTGACATATATTCGCTTGAAGTCCCATGTGTCTTCTAGGCCATCGTTTTTCGGCAAAACATATTCTGTTTTTGCTTTGACAATAGAGAATTTATTTGAGCATGGGTCGAGGTCTATCTCTCCACCAAATACTTTCTTGACTGCATCGACGTATTTCCTTGGAGTACCCCATTCCTTGTTATCGGTAATCGCTTCCCTCCCCGCAGTCATTTAGTTCACCTATCCAACGGTGTTATCCACATTATGTTAACAGTTGAATCTTGGGGTGGTGGACGTTGGGGGATTTGAACCCCCGGCCTCTTGAGTGCCACTCAAGCGATCTTCCAACTGATCTAAACGCCCGTTGTGTTGCCTTAGGCACGCTGGCGACCTGCCATTCAATCATAAGACTTCTCAATTAGGTCCTACTGGGCTATCTATGGACGTGGAAGAAGTACTCGCAGAACTTCTTCCGCAAATTCCTCAGAATGTGTTTACTAAATGGCTATCAGAGCGCGTATCAATCATTTGGCTGGATGAGAACGACGACCGACTTGGAATGACTAGATTCGAGGAAGGAAATGCAGAGTTAATACGCCGTCGGAGACTAACTTTAGACCCAGGCCCTATCACTATTGGCCTGCACCCAAGATTGGTTGATGAACCGACTTTGCTAAGGCATACTTTGGCCCACGAATTGATTCACGCATCTGGGGTACTAAACCATTCCAAAGAACTTCACGACGCAGTTGATGAAATCGCTCCAAGTGTTTCGATTTCTGATTCACCAATGCTCCAAGAAAAGCGAGATGAATTCTTGGATTCTACCAAAGTGCAGACCTGGTCTTGCAATCATTGCGGTTATGAGTGGAATCGTACTACTGTGCGCAAACCATTACGCTGTCATAAATGTGCTAGACCACTGTAATGCTGATAGGGGAGATTCGTGCCCGAGGGGATTGCCCGTATAATGTAGTCTGGATATCATCTCGGCCTTCTAAGCCGATAACCGGGGTTCGAATCCCCGTACGGGCGCTTCTTTCTTGCTTAGCAAGAGGGTCTCAAACATGGTACTATGTGCTCTATACGATTGATGACTATCAAAGAGGTCTATTGGCGTGATTAACATCTATTTGACTTGGGAAGTCCTCATATAGCAAAGGTTGGTCGGCTGACTGTTCAC
>CAZEXE010000101.1:0-2138 GCA_964516645.1 uncultured Candidatus Poseidoniales archaeon | reverse complement strand
CTGCAAGTTGCAATACGTGGTTGATTACACTTTGAATTGAGACTTCTCTTCTTGGCTTGAAGAAATCGTGAACGGGGGTTGTTGAAACTCCCCAGCGGTCTGGTATCACTATCAAACGAGGGTTATGTCTAACCAAAAGTGCTCCACCGCCTGCACCTTGAGTATATTCTCCAGAGGATTCCAAATCGTATTTTGCATTGTCAGAGAAAACCACAATTCCCATGCGATCTTCTTCTTCTCCGCCTCTTGCAACCCAATCAAGAGTGTTGTGAAGAGCATCAACTGCCCCAATGCAAGCGAATGTCATATCGACAACATCACAGCCTCTGAAGCAATCTTCTCCGAAGCGTTCTCCATATCTGTGAGTCAGCATGTCTACGATGTAAGTTGCAGTCGGCTTGGCACCATCTAGTGCTGATTCAGTTCCAAGGTAAATTCTACCTACTTTTCTAGGATTAATTCCATTCCTATCAATAAGTCTGCAAACTGCGTTTGCACCCATTGTAGCTGTATCTTCATGAACATCAGGAATTGCCATTGCTGCAAGGCCCAATCCTTTGTTCAATTTGCCATAATCGGCACCTCGCATTTTAGCGAAGTCTTCCATATCCATGTATAATCTAGGAAAATGAAGAGCCATGTCATCAATTCCTACCTTCGCCACCATAAGACCTGTGCCAAGTAATTCCATATTTGACGGCATCGCCAGTATCCTGACACAGAAGCATGGTTGTTGAGTGTATTGTCGCTGCCGAGCGGTTTTTGACGAGTCGCCCCTTGAGAAAGCATATGGGAGTTGTTGAAGCCGCGAGAAAACTCTCTCAGTCATGCGATTCTTTGACAAAATCAATTTTACGCCAAACAGATCTTGCCTATGTTACTAATCCCTTGAATTATGCTTGGGAATATCACGAATCTTATCTCTCACAATATTCTGAACTTGGTGCGAAAACATTGCTGCTTGGCATGAATCCTGGTCCTTATGGAATGGCCCAATGTGGAGTGCCGTTTGGGGCAACAAAAATCGCTAAAGATTTCCTCAAAATTACCGGAGAAGTTCACGACCCAGAAGGCAGGCATCCTAAGCGCCCAATCATTGGCCTAGATTTTGAACGCCAAGAGATTAGTGGCACACGTCTATGGGGGTTATTGCAAGACATTTGGAAGACACCTGAAGAAATTCACAAGAACGTGTTTTTAGTCAACCATTGCCCACTTCTTCTGTTGGGTGATTCTGGAAAAAATATCACACCGGACAAAATCAGTGGAAGTGCGGTTAAAAAACTGCTACAAGCATGTGATGAACACCTTCGAGAAGTGGTAATAGAGATGGAAATAACTAGAGTAATTGGCGTGGGTAAATATGCTGAAAAAAGAGCACTGCTCGCCCTTAGTGACCTTGATATTGATATAACTACTTGCTGGCACCCCTCACCCGCTTCACCACTTGCAAATCGTAACGATGGAGCGGACTGGCGCGACAATGTTCGCAAAATATTGTTGGCATAGCATTGATAACGAAAACCAACTCTGTCAAAGCCATGGCGAAACAACAAGCTTGGCCAAGACAGCCTTCAGATAGACAATGGGAGAAACCGGAAGGTGACGACCCTCGAACATTATACCAGATGCTAATGGTAAGCCAGGAAATATTTGGTGATGCTCCATGTATTGGATACATCCCTGCACCTGGAATGGCTAGAGTTCACCTTTCTTACAACGAATTCGGTGACCTTGCTACCGCAGTCGGAAAGGGATTGCGTGACATCGGTGTCGAAAAGGGTGACCGTGTTGCAATCATTATCGATAACTCGGTTGAGTGGGCAGCACTATCCTATGGTGCAAACGCACTAGGTGCAGCATACACTGCAATGTACACTCACCAGCATGGTAAGGACTGGGCTTACATTCTTGAAGATGCAACTCCAAAGGTAGTCGCAGTTGCAAATACTGAGGTACTTGACAAATTATGTGACGCACTTCCAGCAGACGGATGGCCTGCCTCTGGAGTCATTCTTCTTGGTGATGATCCTGCTAACAAATTGCCACCTGAAGGTGTTCAGGTCCGCTCTTGGACTGAACTAGTACAGGTAGGAAGAGCTGGTGAAGACCTAGCGGAAATCGCAGATGATCCAAGC
>CAZEXE010000100.1:0-2602 GCA_964516645.1 uncultured Candidatus Poseidoniales archaeon | reverse complement strand
CTCGTTGACATATTTCATGAACGTGAAATTCCATAGTCCAGCCGAATTATGTTGGTTGAAAACGAAATCAAATCGGTTCACACAATCCTCATCAACCATCGAACCATTATCATCTAATTCACACTCAAATTGTAAGACTGGAGACCTAACCTTGGCCCCATCTTTTTCTATTTCTACTACAAGAGTTGTGTTTTCTGTAGAATCTTTCATCCAAAACCAAACAGTATCCCCTTCCTTGAGAGATCCATTTGGAATATCCGCAGGTTGTGCGCCATCAGAATTGACAATTACAGTGTAAATCAACAATTCATGACCTGCAACAGGCGATGCAAGCAATACTAGGCCAAGGGCAGCAACAAGTACTCGCATCATTTTTGCCACCCGATTAGAGAATAAATACAATACGCAAGAAGATAACGGACAAATCATGGACAGCAAGGTCATCGCACTGGGGATATTCGCAGTTCTGTTCACATCCTCCATAGTTGTCCTACTTATTGGCGAAGAAGAAGGCGACCAACAGGAAGCAAAACCACACTTCCATGCAGGCGACCCATTGTTTCAGGGCGACGGCCATGATCACATGAACGCAAGCCAGCACCAAGCAGGCACAGATAACATCGAGCAACTAGCATTCAATCCTTTGACCACACCGGGCAATGCGGAAGTCTCAGTTGCTCGCTCACCAGATGGACGAATCTATACCTATCAAGCGGGTTGGAATGACATGCATATTGTAGATGTAACCAACGCATCAGACCCCCAAGTAGTGGGAGTTTACCATGACCCTAATACCCAAGTTCTCGATGTAAAATATCTCGAATACAACGGGGATGAGTATGTGATTGTGCAAAATCAATTGGTCGACTCAGGTTATGCTGACCCGAACATCGGTGAATGGAGCGACCCAATCCAAGTTTCTGTAACTCTAATCGATGTCACCGACAAAACCAATCCAACATATGTTGATTCTTGGTATGATGCCGACCACCCAAGTGGGCCGCACAACCTATATCCTCACATGATTGACAATGAATGGTATATCTTTGTTGCAAACCCAGATTATGAGCAGTGTAATTCAGCTATTGGTGAAGCATGTGGTGGAGTAACAATTGCTCATCTAAATCTTCAAGGCAGCGCATCTCGATTACTACCGGGCGTACCAGGGTCAGGCCACGGGCATACAATCGTTAAAGTCGGAGAGTACGAAGTGGCTTGGGAGACCACCCGTGGCGGGTGGATTTACATTCACGATATGACTGTTCAAAAGTGGCCGGGAACCGATGCTAGCGACCCGAGGTATGACCGCACATTCATCTATGGCTCATATTGGGAGGCGGGATTGAGAATCGGGGATGTTACAGATGTCCCACACCCGACAAATTCTCCTGAACTTTATCTTCCAATGGCGACAACCTGTAAGGCAGGCCAAGGCAATCCAGTGATGTGCCGCTGGAGGGCCCCAGAAGTGGGCTCTTGGATGGATTTCTTAGACTTGGATGAAGATGGCCAACCTGATAGTGGAACTACAGGAAACGAGAACGGCGGACGTGCATCATACATCCATTATGCAGAACCATTCCCAGCAATGCTTGACGTCTCTCACTTGGGATTGGGAGACGAACCTCGTCATTATGTCACAGCAGCGGTCGAGTGTCTAGACTTGAATCAAGGAACAGGCATTGTCTACTTCTTAGATACAACAGGATATTCAACAGAAAATGGCAACTTCAAGTTTGAAATTTCGATGACTAGGGACTGGGAAATTCCGTATGCCCAGGACCACTGCTTTGGCTCTAGTTGTGAATTAGATCCGAACAGCGAAGAGTGGCTATTATTCAGTCCGCACAACCTTGACAGTGGTTATTTTGAAACCACTGAAGAAACCGATCAATCTCATGGTGGCAATTGGGATGGGCGATTGTATATTTCACATTATCATGCAGGGCTTTGGATTGTCGATGTTGAGACATTAATCGCTCCTGAAGCAACAGATAGAATAGACATACATTTCGAAGCTACAGTGGGCTACTATTTACCTTCAGGGCACCTTGACGGGACTCCATTGGATAGTGCATTCTATGATTTTGGCTGGGTACCTTTCTTGTGGGCTGTTGAATTCCATGAAGGCAGAATCTATGCATCGTGTATCTCAACAGGATTGTATATTTTGCAATTAGATATCGATGAACCATTCATTGGTACGCCCGTCTAAATAGCAAAGCAAAGGGTACCCCCTGATTCGTTCATAATAAATAGAATGCAACACATTCAAGAAGATTCATTTATGCTTCTGATATAGCAATAATATGGCGCAGGGTGTAGGTCACGATGACCTTATCTTATCTCACTATGATGAATTCAACTTGAGTAATTTGAAATTCGCATTAATCGGGCTAGGAATTATTCTTGTAGGCGTAATTACAATAGACAGTTTGATTGGAAACGAAGTGGTCGAAGCCGAGTTTGATGCCGTTCTTGTTGCTGCTCCAATAATTGTTATTGGAATTATTCTAATTATTTATTGGTTTAGATTGACAGGTATTAGGAAATCTGCTATGCTTGCAGAAGCAGAAGGGAATTATGAAGAAGCCATATCATT
>CAZEXE010000099.1:0-2848 GCA_964516645.1 uncultured Candidatus Poseidoniales archaeon | reverse complement strand
TGAAGACCCTCTATTGGCTCATGCTCCTAGTTCTGCGTCTGTAAGAAGTGCACCGCCTACACCTCCTGCTGGACCGCCAACCCCTCCTTCCAAACCGCCTACGCCCCCTAAACCACCATCTGGGCCACCTACCCCTCCTGCTGGCCCGCCACCCCCTCCTTCTCCTCCTCCTACACCCCCTAAACCACCATCTGGGCCACCTACGCCTCCTGAAGGGCCGCCATCTGGTCCTCCTGCTGGGCCACCCTCTACTCCTGAAGGGCCGCCATCTGGTCCACCTGCAAGCAGTTCTATGCCCAAAATAGAAATGCCCGAAAAACCAGACTTGTGAGGGGTTTTCTTGTCCGAGGATTCTTTTGTCATGGAAATGTGTGGCAACAAATCTGCTTGGCAAATCGAAGTTGATGGTATAGACAAAATCGATTTGGAAACCGTTGGCGGGAAAATTGAGGCTGCTGGATATTCTGTTGGAATCAGAACTCGCTTGGCATGGACATTCTCTGGACCTGCAGAATTGACACTATACCCAAGTGGAAAATTACTTGTCAAAACAGAAGACAAAGAATTGGCAGCAAAGATTGCTCGAAGTCATGTCCAAGAATGGGTTAGGGCGTGATTAAATGAGAGCGCACCTTGAATCGGGTGGACTAATCGTTTATCCAACCAGCACGCTACCTGGACTAGGTTGCTTGCCTCTTTCCAGCGGCCTAGATAATTTGTATGCTACAAAAAGCCGACCTGAAACTATGCCTGTTAGTTTGGGAGTTGCTAGTATGGATCAGGTCGCTACGATGGTTGAAATTCCTGATTTTCTAGATGATTTACTCGCTTCGTTTGCCAAAGGAGGCATTACTACAATCCTGCCTGCTATGGAACCAATGGATTCCAGATTGGGTGGTGAACAAATTGCGATTCGAGTTTTTTCTCATCCTGCAGCAATTTCATTGGCTGAAGAATTTGGCGCCATAACTGCAACATCTGCTAACGAATCTGGGATTTCTCCGGAATGTAATACTGAGGTTGCTGCTGAAAAATTGGGTGTTAAAAAATTCGTCCCAGGAACCTGCCCAAATGGCCTCGGTAGCACATTTATACGTCTAGAAAGGGATGATTTAGAAATTCGTGGCTGGAGGCTAACCGTTATGAGAGAGGGCGTTGTACCTCGCGCAGACGTGATGAGATGGTGGACGATTCCAGCCTAAAGTATTGGCACGACGCAGGCCATGTAGCGCGTCGTACTTTAGAGGCAATGCGAGAAGAAATCACTGTCGGCAAATCCTGGAATGAAGTTATTCAATCGGCTGAAAGATTTATTCGCAGAAATGGCGGAAATCCTGCATTCCCAGTAACTATTGCAGTAGATGACTTGGCTGCACACTATACTACTGACCATGCTACGATTGCTCCTGAAGGTTGGGAAAGGGAAATGGTATTCCAAAACGGAGATTTGGTCAAGTTGGATGTTGGAGTACACATCAATGGGCATATTGGTGATAACGCACTAACTCTAGAAGTGGGTAACAAAGGAAAGCATACTGAACAAATCAAGGCCTCTAAAGAATCAAGAGATGCTGCGATTGAAATGTTGCACCCTGGAACGCCTTGGTACAAAGTTGGAGCTGCAGCTGCTCAACCATCAATAGATGCTGGCTTCCAGCCGATTAGGAATTTATGCGGACATCAATTGAAACCTTGGGAATTACATGCAGGGGTTAGTGTTCCTTCCTACGCCTGTGGAGCAGATAACCCAGGATTTAGAGGAGTTGTTGAAGAAGGCTCAGTATATGCAATTGAACCTTTTAATACAACAGGCGATAACGGATTGGTCAGAAATATCGGTGCACGTAATTCATCAAATATATACAGAATAACAAGTAAAGGTCTGTGGAGAAAAGCGCTTTCGAGAAAGCAACTCAAACCACTCGGTGCACAATTAGCAAGAAATTTGGAAGAAAGATATTCCACACTTCCTTTCGCAGAGAGATGGGCTTTTCCAATGCTAGAGAAACCATTCCCAGAAGCTGATGAAACGAGCAGACAAAGTAAGTGGAATGCACTTGTGAAGAAACTCATCAGTATTAGATTCCTTGAAACATATCATGCTCTTGGATGCCAGGATGGTGGGATGATCGGACAATTTGAACATACCATATTGGTAAATTCTGGTGGTCCTGAAATATTGACAGTAGAATAATTCGAACTATTTGTTTGAACAATATCGCTACAAAGATGGTTTAATTCTAAATTTTGTCAAAATGGTTATTTGCCGTAACGCCTTGGCTTGATTTGAACAGGGCTGTTGAAGTTCTCGTTGAGTGCATCCCATCCCCTCTCCGTTGGCTCTCACCCTGTTCACCTTAACATCAAATAGCCGCAAGGCTAAACTAGATCGGTTATTTCATTATGATTTTACAATAAAATAGAGCATTTTTCGCGCCTACAAACTGTATGTACCACTTACTCGGTGTAATTTTTTAAAATATCAAAGCAATCTGAATTGAGGCGCAGTATCCCGTTTATCAGGCCTTATAGAGCCAAAGAATGACGGAGATATTATATACTGCTCCTACTGTGGCGAAGTTATCCCCCGCTCAGGGGGAGGAGGACAAAAATATGAACAACGAAAACCGAAACGAAGAGGCAGTCAGCCCAGTTATCGCTACCATCCTAATGGTCGCAATTACTGTAGTTCTGGCTGGTGTATTGTATGTATGGGCATCTAGCTTAGCCGACGACTCAACCGGCGGCGGTCTAGACACATACCAATTTAGCGACAGGGATGCAGCTGGAGCAATGTCTAGTGATGGAGGCGATGACTTAGTGCACGTAGCCATGACACAAGGCGATG
>CAZEXE010000098.1:0-2908 GCA_964516645.1 uncultured Candidatus Poseidoniales archaeon | reverse complement strand
ATTTGCGGGCAATGGGTTATCGCCATATCCGTCATTGTCGGTATCGTTCCATTGACTTCCATCTTCTGGGAAAGCATCGTCTTGATTTAATACGCCATCATTGTCGAGATCTGGGTCGACTTTCCAATGATAAATCCCCTCATCATTTCTTCCGTGTGCTGAAATGATATACATGCCGTCACTGTGCCAATCTATTCCATAAATGGTGCCACAGTCATTTCCACCACCTCCACTAGTACAACCTCCGGGACGTGGTGCTGAAAGAGTGTCAACAATAGTTGCAGATGTGGCGTGGGTTTGGAAAATCCTAATACTCGCACCGTCAGATTGATAGTAAGTATGAGAAGCGGCAACTAGAGTTGAATCAGGAGAAAATATAACAGTATTACATGATGTAGAACTAGAATAAACCCACCTTTCGTTCATAGAAGGGAAATCAAGCATTCGTACTCTAGCGCCAGAACTTTCCCATGCTTCGCAAACAGCAATTGAATTTCCATCAGGAGACCAAGCGACACTGTTGATGGCCCCTCTGTTTGTATTTCGTGTAGCGTTTTGCGACCAAGTATTTGTATCGTAAACCCAAACATCTTCTCTGCCTCCAATAACAATTCTACTACTGTCAGGAGACCAATCTACAGAATAGAACCTATCTGCAGAAGATGGATTAAATGAAGTAATTTCAGTACCATTAGATGAATGATAAATTTGTACTTCTCCATTAGTGCCGCTATTTCCAGATCGTCCAATAACTACTGCAATCATTGCACCATCTGGGCTATAATCTACTTCTAGAGCTTGATCTCCACTACCTACATCAACACTCACTGTGTAAGCATTGGAAATGTTGCTAGTATAGTAGACTGATAATTGATCACTATCATCGATTGCAGCAACATGATTTCCATCGGGAGACCAAGCCAAGTCGTTAATGCCTCCAATTTGTACAGATTTTACATTTTGTAATAGAGTTGTATTCCATATTCGTAAATAATCACCATCAGAAGTCATGAAATAGTTTTCATCTTCACTAAACAGAGATACGTAGTAGTCATTATTGTATGCTTGACGACTATCTTGGTTAAATCCTCCACTTTGAGAGGACCATGGATCATTTCGGTCACTAGTGCCATCTCCGTCTCTGTCAGGGCAACCATTACGATCCACAGAACTGGTTCCTGCTGCAAGCGGGCAATCATCCAGAGCGTCATCAACTCCGTCCTGATCTAAATCACCCGCTGAAACAAACGGCAAGGCCATGACACTAACGAATAATAAAGCAAGACAAATGGTGACGCGAGGAGACTTTGAAAGAACGAAATCCTCCCGCATGCTCTTGGGTAAAGTTCTATACAAAAGGTCTTGTGGTCTAATTGTGTATGGTAAATAGATTGAAAATTAGGGGAATTCTTGAAGATAAAGGAGTATTGGCCAATTTGTGGCCGGTGAGATTCCTCGTGTGAATATCGCGGTCAAAGACCGCATATTGCTTCACCTTTTGGAAGAAGACGAGCAAGCAGATCGATACGTCGTTAGCGCTGCATTGACGCGTCCAGGAATAGCAGAAGCATGCGCTCAACATCCTCCAAATGTAAGTAGAACGATGAGGACGCTGCTGAGGAAGAGGATGGTCAGCGAACATTCCCGTTCAATCCGGGGAGACGACAGGCGTCAAAAGACATGGCAATTGACTGATGAGGGGCGCATTGAAGCGAAACAAAAACTCGAAGATTTGTCAAAACTAAAAGTTCTGATTCGGGATGAAACCGATACTTTACTTGAAATTGAAGCAAGCCAAGCAGCAACCCGTTTGCAAGCCGATTTATCAGTATTACAAATCCTTCTTCATGCACAACACGAGGGAGTGCTTACCTTTGGCGACATACGTTTTGGTTTGGTAACCAAAAAAGTAGAAGATGACGATTTACCTCCACCCGGCCGCCTGAAATTGTTGGCAGGAGCACACGCTACCTATCACACATCTCCGCCAAAAACGCGCCCTGTTCATGGTAGGGTAGATATGATTAAAGAGATGAATACATGGTTCGAGAAAGGCTCACCATGCATGGTAATTCATGGAATTGCAGGTATAGGGAAATCGACGCTTGTAGCTAATTGGCTTGGAAGCCACATGTCCGAAGTCCCCCATTTGTCGGTTTGTTGGTATCCTTGTCAGCCATGGGATAAATCGGTAGGATTAGCAGTTTCTTTATTGCATAGATTTGGTGTTGATGATAAGCACGACCCATACCAATTGATGGAAACATTACCATTGACGCCCGGAGCAGAATTTGACGTTGATGCTTGGCGTCGCAGACTCCTAGCATATCTTACAGATGCTCGAGCAATTCGTGAGAGATTTGTTGGAGAAGCAGGCGGGCCGCCACCATACTGGTTGATAGTTCTCGATGATGTTCATCATGTTGCTAATGAGGCAAGAGACCTTTTAGGGGCACTTCTCGACATCTCCAAAAAGGCACCATTGCGCCTGATTTTTGTTTCAAGAACTACATTGAATGTATACGATAGAAGAGATGTACACACTCGTGATTTAGTAGAGGAAATGCCTCTTCAAGGATTATCGGTTGACGAGATTACCGATTGGGTTGAGAATATGGAGGGGACTCCTCCAACGCCTGAAGATGTTCACAGATTGACTGGAGGGCACCCACTCGCTTTGGAACTCTTGGAAATTTACGGCCAGGCCACCCATGGAGATTGGTTAAAATTCTTGGATGAGGAAATCATCAATCACATGCCCTCAGAGGAACATGAATTGCTTGCAACACTTGCGGTTGCAGAATCGCCAATCCCTTGGAGTAAATTATCAGCCGCAGTCAACTGGGAAGGGAATCCTCCAGAAAGGTTGCTAACATACGGTCTATTATTGGAATTGGAAGAGGGCATG
>CAZEXE010000097.1:0-3416 GCA_964516645.1 uncultured Candidatus Poseidoniales archaeon | reverse complement strand
ATATTTGTCAGACTTATTTCTCCCCAATTACCTCTGACATTTGCGCTTTTTGTCAGCGCAGTAGACATAATATTGGCCTCTCGGCCTAATTTCTCAGCACCAGCAATCATCTGCTGGACATGCTGCTTTAAGTCTCCATATGCTTGATTTCTAGCCTTCTCCATTTCCTTATTTTCGGTCTCAAGTTTGGTTATTTGTTGTGTCAAAGGTTGTAGCAAATTTTCTATTTCCTTTTTTCTTGAATCAAGTTGACTTTCGGCATCGCCCTGTTGTCTTTCGAAACGCTCTTTGGCTAATGTTAGAAATTGTTCATTATTGTGTGCCAGCGCCTTATTTGCTAATTCATTGAACTGATTCGGGTCAAAGTTAGCATCGCTATCTTTGGAATTCTTAAGAGAACGTAAAATCACAATCTGTATAGCAAATAGAATCAAAAATAGTAGTCCTACAATTAGCAATTCTTGAGTTGACATGGCACATGATTCGGGCAGAGGTTCTTGAACCCATTCCTTAACCATGGTGTATGTTTGAAGTAATGTTACCCATAGCCCCAACCATGCGAGTCGAGCAACTCAACGAGGGAATGTGGGCGATGACCTACCTTGTGGTGTGTGACCAAACCAACAAGGCGACTTTAATCGACCCTGTTTGGGATAATCTTGGTGATTATTTATCTCTGCTAGAAGACGAAGGCCTAGAACTAGAATTTGCGATGGCCACTCATACCCACGCAGACCATATTACCGGTTGTTTCCAATTAGCAGAAATGACTGGTTGCGAGTATGTAATGTGGAATGATACCCCCTCGCTTGGAGTAACGATTTATGTCGACGAAGAGACTTCAATTTCGATGGGTGGATTGGAATTTCATTATCACCATGCACCTGGGCACACTGGTGATTCTATGATTATCGAATGTGGTGATTACATTTTCACAGGCGATTTCTTGTTTACTGGGGATGGAGGTGTTGGCCGTGATGATTTACCGAGTGGCAGAACTCACATGCACTGGCAGGCGTTGGATGTTCTGGAGAGATTTTCTGGAGAAGTTTTAGTTTGTACAGGTCACGACCCACCCGGCACAGAGATGCAGACTTTAGGATGGAATCGCGAAAGCAACTTGGTATTGAAAATGGAGACTTACGAGGAGTATGCAAACTGGCAAGAAACCACTTCAGCAAACCTTGGATATGTGTCTAAAATCAAGACCGCATTACCAGCAAATATCTTCGCAGAAATCCCTGAAGAAATCCCTTGGATAAACTGATTACTCAAGCGGGTTTTCTGGACTCTTTAGCACACCTTCGTGTGCTGTAGGGAGGTTGTCCAGATCTGTAAAAGTCAGGCTTTTTCCAGGCCCAATCCCACTTTCAATTCGCTCCGACATTGGGCACCTTACATTCAACTGAATTCGCCCTCTGTTTCTGGTTAGATCATATGATTGAGGATTCAACTTGTCAATGGCTTGTTGTTCGAATTGTTTCCGAATTGTCTTACCATGCCACCACGCATAGCCCCACTGGAAGGTAACACCAACAGCAGTCGCACAATAGAGCACCAAAAGCACAGTTGCTGAGAATAGAACTGTATTTCCATCATCTCTCGCTTCCGACATCAAATCACGGCCAAGTAAGAAAAGAAGTCCAACTCCAATAATAGGAGTCAGCATCGAATCGAGCCAATCGGCAATCGGAATAATTCTGCCCCGGGCAGGGTCGACAAGAACAAGATTAGATTCCAATGCTGTAGCAACAATTCCAACCACTCCAAGCAAAATAATGTAGAATAATCCTGCTATGATAAACTCGGCCATCAATGAATCAAGTCGCAAAGTCCAGTGAATAATTAGCCACGAGAATAACCCGAGGAATACGACTCTTGGAACTTTATGGAAATGGACTGCAATATTTGATGCATCAAGCACTTTAGCATCATTACTACAGTGATCATTTCCTGCATCAGGGATGTGAATAATCTGCTTGCCAAACCATGTTTCAAGTAATTTGATGGCGTTGATTAGAAGGCGTCGACGAATCAAAATCACTTCGAGAATATAGAGTACTGGGATTCCAAGAATGATTATTGGCAGAGTAATCACTGCAACAACAGGCAGAATGAAAATCATTGGAACTAGCAAAAAGTGAGTGAGACTCAGCGGATAGAGTAAATCCGTCTCATTTAATTTAGCACGACTTGGCTTAATTCCTAATCTCCTGGCTTCATCATCCAGCACATCACGAAATTGTTCAACCTGCATTCCCGCATCTAGAATTTTTTGTACAGTGGAACGATAATTTCTTTCTGCAGGACCGACTCCCAGAATTACGGTTTGGTACAGCAGTTTTGCAGGTAGTGCAAGCAGTAATGGAAGCGCCAAAATTCCGATGGCCCACAATAAATTCTCGACATCGAGAGATGAGGCCATGATGCAATGAGCCGGCTTACCCCTCAAGAATGTTCATGGAGGGTCTATGCTTGAAGTGCCGATAATGGCACGAATCGCTGTCACCGATGGGATGGCACCTGCAGCGGTTGCAGTTTTGGAAAAAGCCGGCCATGAAGTAGTTCTTGAACATATCAAAAAATCTGATTTACTCGCTGGTGCATTGAAAGAATTTGATGCGATTATTGTTCGTAGTGCAACTAAATTACCAGCCAAAGTTATTGAGGCCAGCAATGGTCTAACCGTGATTGGTAGAGCAGGTGTTGGTGTTGACAATATTGACCTCGAAGCTGCAGGCTCTGCAGGAATAATGGTGGTCAATGCTCCTAATGCGTCCACTCAGTCGGTTGTTGAATTGACTATTGGACATCTTCTTGCATCGCTGCGACATATTCCCAAATCAGATCGTGGAATGAGGCAAGATAAGTGGGAAAAGAAAGCGATGAAAGGAACAGAATTGTCAGGTAAGTGCCTTGGTTTAATCGGGTTTGGAAGAATTGCCCAAGGAGTTGCACAAGTTGCGAAATCTCTTGGAATGGAGATTCATACTTACGACCCTTATCTCCCACCAAAAGTTGCTAAGGCCCAAGGTGCATACCTGCACAAAAAAGTGGATTCTTTATTCAAAACATGCACACACATTTCCATCCATTGCAATCTAACTGATGAAACCCATCATCTTGTCAATGAGAGCAGGATGAAAATGATGCCTGGAAGGAAAGGTGGAATCGATTGTGGCAATCATATTGTAAATTGTGCACGTGGAGGTATTGTTGATGAACAGGCTCTTTTGGCTGCGCTGGAAGATGAAACGATTACAAGTGCTGCTCTTGATGTCTTTGAAGTAGAGCCATTACCCGAAGGTTATGCATTGATTCAGCATGAAAATTTCCATGGAACTCCACACATTGGTGCCGCTACCATGGAGGCACAGCGAAGAGTGGGAATAGATATTGCAGCGGCCGTGAAAACC
>CAZEXE010000096.1:0-3488 GCA_964516645.1 uncultured Candidatus Poseidoniales archaeon | reverse complement strand
ATTCCAATTCAAAATGCAAATCAGGGTTTGTATCCAAATTGTGGAACCAGCAGAGACTATGGATACGGGATAATGGGTTTCCCAACTTTCACATTTGAAACTGATGATGAGCAATGGTTACTAGGTACAATTGAACCTTTGTCAGAAAGACTTGGAGAAGAATTGGATGTTATGAAATATCTAATCAGTAATGTTTGGTATTGGAGAGCTCGTCTAGTAATAGACGATTTCACTATCGATGACGAGGAAGTCACATTCTCGGTTAACAATCTAGGGTGGGCTAGCACTCGAAATGCTACTCTACAATATGTGGATGGAGAAGAAGTTCTTTGGGAGTCGGTAAATTTCACCGCTAATGCATCCAGCACAACCACCGTCTCAAGCGATGGCTTTGATTTTGAAGGAGGAGAGTGGAGACTTTCGTATCAAAAACGGGTGATAAACTCGGCACAATGGGTAAACGAGAGCGTAGATGTTGCACCATCTTCTGACGGTTTCTTTACCCAGTCTATGGAGACAATAGTTTGGGTACTTCAAGCAGGGGCAGTCCCATTATTCGTTATCGCATTCGCATTTTGGTGGTCAAGAGAAGAAAAACCGTTTGATATGAATGAAGAGATTCCATTGGAAGCGGAATTAATCGATTGAGCCGAGTGGGGCGCATCTTCAAGAGGCAAACACTGCTGCCCTAATCAGGTGAGCCAGTGCAGGTAATCGTAAACACCAATGAAAATATCAACGGAACTCTAATTCTTCCATTGTGGCAAGATAGTGAAAGCATGCCATCTGGAAGTGAAGCGGGGGTACATAGGAGTCTGAAAAATCAAATTGAAATTATCCTTTCAGATGGTGATTTCAAAGCAAAGGCAGGCTCTGCAATTACGCTAGCAGGAACCGAAGGCGGTAAGGCTCTATTGGTGGGCTTAGGAAAAGAGGCAGATGCGACCCTTCAATCCATGCGTGAAGCCGGAGCAAAGGTTACTTCCAGCCTAACAAAAATTCATGGTAAAACTTTGACAGTCAAATTCTCAGGAATTAAAATCGATCATATGGGAGCATTTGTCGAAGGAATGATTCTACGAGATTACTCATATGATGAATACAAGTCAAAGAAAGATGATGATGACGATTCCGAAGATGGCGAGATTACCGCTCATGTCACTTGTGAGGACGATAAGACTGCAGGCCTGCAAAAGTCAGCAGAAATTTCTGCCGCAGTAGCAACTGGAGTTTACTTGGCTAGAGATTTGGGTAACGCACCTCCAAACGATCTCTATCCAATGGCTTACGCTGAACAAGCGGTTGCATTTGGTGCTGAGCACGATAATGTAAGTGTCAAGGTAATCAATTTTGAAGAAGCTAAGACATTGGGAATGGGCGGACTTGTAGGGGTCGGAATGGGCTCCTACCGCAAGCCATGCATGGTAATCTTCGAAATCAATGGTGACAAGCCAGGGCCTAGCCCTTGTATCGTTGGCAAAGGAATCACTTTCGATACCGGTGGAATCTCACTAAAGCCACCGCCTTCAATGGACGAAATGAAGTATGATATGCATGGTTCTGCAACCACATTTGGAGTGATGAAAGCCTTGGTCGCAAGTGGCCATAAGGACAGAGTCATCGGTGTTGCATGTATGGCAGAAAACATGCCATCTTCCAACGCACTACGCCCTGGAGATGTTATCAAAACATATTCAGGAAAGACAGTTGAAGTTCTAAACACAGACGCAGAAGGACGTCTAGTTCTATCAGATGGATTGTGGTATACAGGGACTAATCTAAACCCCTCATACATTATTGACTTAGCAACTCTAACCGGAGCGTGTGTTGTTGCTCTTGGACATGAAGCAAGTGGACTATGGTCGAATGATGATGAACTACTAAACAACATCAAGGAAGCAGGAGAGCACTGTGGAGAAATCGCATGGCCTATGCCATTGTTCAAGGCATTCGAGAAAGAAATGACTGACTCAAAAATTGCAGATGTTCGTAACCTTGGAGCAGGACGTTGGGGTGGTTCAAACACCGCAGCAGCATTCCTGAAGCAATTCATTCCAAACAAGGAAGGAACAGAGGAACAAATTCCGTGGGCACACCTAGACATCGCAGGAACTGCATGGGGTGCAAAGACCAACAAGATGGTCAAGAACGGAGCAACGGGAATCCACGTAAGGACCCTTCATCACTTGATTACTGGCCAGTAATTATTGTGTGAAATGTTTGATTGCACGTCGAGTGATATCGATTACTAGATCGATTTCTTCGCTTGTGATTTTGAAGTGAGGAGTATATCTTAGCGCATTGATTCCTCCGTGGATTACGCCTAATCCTTGCTTTCTGCACCAAACTTCCACATCATCAAATCCAACGACCTTCATTTTCTCAGGGTCTAATTCTGCGGAAAGAAGTAAGCCCGTTCCCTGAACTTTGGTAATTGTTCCAGGCAATTCTTCTGCTAATGCATTCAATTTCTCTAAGAACTCGCGTCCACGGTCACGGATATTTTGTCGAAATTCAGGTGTAATTCTTTCAAGAACAGCGATTGCAGTTTCTAAAGCACGAGGGTTGGTGGTCATGGTGTTCCCATATATTCCGACAACGTATAATTCAGCAGCTCTTTGATTTAGACCAAGTACAGAAAGTGGAAATTGGCCTGCATTTAGCGCCTTAGACCATGCTTCCAAGTCAGGTGCTTCAGCATCTTGGAAGCCTTCGTAATCCACGATTGATAGTGTACCTTGGCCTCTGATACCCGCTTGTATTGAGTCGATAATTAGCATCGAGCCATGTTCGTTGGTCAAGCGTCTTGCTACATCATAGAATTCTCTGTCAATACATTGCCCAGGATTTCCTTCTCCTTGAACTGGCTCGATAGACATAGATTCGATGAAGTAACCATTTTGTTCCGCATCCTTGAATGCTGCTAGTAATGCTTCAGTATCATTGGAAGGAACCAGAATTAGGTTATCGCGTTCCGAGAATGTTTTCAAATTAGCATCGTATGATCCTTTGCAAGAATGAGAAATCTGTGCAGGCCTATCCGTCCTTCCATGAAACGCTCTTTCAATCGCTAACAATTTCACAGGTTTTCCTTCATGGCGCCCACCAGGCCCAGTCAAGATTTTTGAGTTTACATCACTGATTCTGAGCGCAACAGTCATGGATTCAGAACCCGAATTCATACAGATGAATTTGGAGAAAGGGCAACTCCCTCTAGTGTGGCCTAATTCTTTCTTTAGAGCAGTTGCAAGTCTTGCTTGGCTGAATGAAGGAGTCATCACATTTGCCATCACATGGTTCTGACTCATCGCATCGATGATGTCACTTGGACCATGGCCGCCACCAAGCATTCCATAGCCGCCATTATCGTGAACCACTGCCCCATGAGATGTCACAACCCAGGGCCCCCTTGCGGCAATTGCAACATATGGGTTAATCGTTGCAGGAGCATAGAAGTTCACAAAATCATCTTGTAAGTGAGAAACCAA
>CAZEXE010000095.1:0-3704 GCA_964516645.1 uncultured Candidatus Poseidoniales archaeon | reverse complement strand
TGCTCGTACCGGGATTTGAACCCGGGTCGAAGCCTCGAGAGGGCTTCATGATGGGCCACTACACTATACGAGCGACAGGCCACCGACTTGTCACCCGTATTTATTCTGAACGGGTATTATTAGCCACTACATTCACCAAAAAGTGAAAGTGAAAATAGACTTCAGTACACCTTCAAGACACTTTTACTTTTACCCCACTGTCTTCATTCTTTCTTGATATACTCAGCCTAGGTAGTATGGTACATGAACGAAAACATACGCTTCTCGGACCTTGTGCCGAGTGGAGAAGTCAAAAGCATGAACACACGATACGATGTACACATTGTATCCTCAGACGGAAAGTGGGACTGGCAACCGCTCAAGGTTGAAGTTCCAGTTACCTGGCAGCACCTAGCACGTCGAACCAGAGGTGAGGCTTGATGGGTAGAACTGGTCGCCTGCGAAATGAGATCGCCCAGTACCTAGAGAACAATGGTGAATCCAACACAAGTCAAATTCTCGAGCATATCAACAAGCGCTTCCGTTGGGGAGCTACGATGAACCAGGTTGGTAACCTACTTGCTCGTGATAGCCGATTCGAGAAACTCGGAATTACCGAGGGCACGACAATGGCTGGTTTTCGCGAAAGGGTCTGCATTTGGGCTCTGGTAGCGAACTGACCATGTACCCCTGTCATCCCCCATCGGTCTGATGTGGCGCGAGATTGTTGAGTTATCCCGTCCGAAAAATGTCGTATTGGCGGCAATTACGGTCCCTCTTGGTGCTCATCTCGCCCTCGGTGGTGCTTGGACTTCCCAAGCACTCGGTCTCGTAGCCCTTCAGACCACTTCAGCAATCTGCTTTATGGCAGCAGGAAATACATTCAATGACATCTCAGATATTTCTATAGATAAGGACTCAAAACCACATAGGCCTATACCTTCTGAAAGAATTTCAATCACTTCAGCAACCAAGGTTGCATACGCATTTACAGTCCTTAGTGCTCTTTGCATGGTAGTTGGTGTCAAATTCACTAAGGATCCTTATCCCTTGGTTGCAATTTGGTCGGTTGCAGCTTTGCTGATGTATACCTATGATGCGGGACCTCAGACAAAGCGGCTTGGATTAATCGGTAACATTGCAATTTCTTTGATGGTAGGGGCAGTAATTGTTTATGGGGCAGCAGCGGTCTCTCTTGCCTATACTGAGGTTGTGATTTATGCTGCAGTTGTTGCTTTCTTTGCAAATCTTGCTAGAGAGATTATCAAAGATTGTGAAGACATGGAATCTGATGAAGGAAGAAATACTCTACCCATGAGAATAGGTCTACTAAATGCAAGAGCAACTGCATATGTGTTTATTCTAGCATCAATGGTTACCCTTGGCCTAGCACACATTTACGGCCCATTTGAATACCACCAAATCGTTTTCCATGGGCCTGCTATTTTCATTATGTTCTCGCTGAATGGTCCATTATATCGTGGTGAAGATTACAAGGCACAACAGAATGTACGTGTTGGAATGCTCTTGGGTTTGCTTGCCTTTGCAGTCCAAGTAAGCATCCTCTAACTTAGTAGCCTACGCCCATCATTTCACCCATTGCTGACCATGCTCCATAATCAACAAGGTATGCCAATAGGCTCATCTGCGCCCACATTCTATTCTCTGCTTGGTCAAAGACAATACTGTTAGCATGGTCCATTACTTCGTCAGTGACTTCATCCCCTCTATGTGCAGGAAGACAGTGCATAAATGACCACTTATCATCAGCATTGGAAATCAATTCCATGTTGACTTGGAACCCGTCAAAGTCAGCCATTTTGTCTTTGAGTCCTTCCTCTCCCATCGAGACAAATACGTCGGTATAGATCACATTTGCATGCTTTACCGCCTCAACAGGGTCATTTGTTCCGACCATTTCTGAGCCATTTTCTTTGGCGAAGTCTTCAGCTCTTGCTACAACATCTTCTGCAGGCTCATACCCCTCAGGGTATGCATAATGGAAATCTATTCCAAGCATTGCACAAGCCAACATTAAGTCATGTAGGACATTGTTACCATCTCCAACCCAAGAAACTTTCAGATTTTCTCTTTCTGGATAGTGTTCGATTACTGTCATCAAATCGGCAGCAGCCTGGCAAGGGTGATGCTTGTCTGAAAGCGCATTGAGTACTGGCACACTGGAATTTGCTGCTAACTCTGCAACATCAGAATGTCCAAAGCATCGGTAAGTTATCGCCCCTAAGAATCTCGATAGTACATTTGCAGTATCTGCTACCGTTTCCGATTTGCCTAGTTGTATGTCATTCTTCAATAGTGTCAGAGGATAGCCACCCAAGCGATTTATTCCGACCTCAAAAGAAACTCTTGTTCTGGTGCTTGGCTTCTCGTAAATACTCCCTACGGCCATATCAGCAAGTGGAAAGAAGTTGAGTGCAATCTCATCATCAGCCTTCCACATACGCTTGAATTCAATTGCCCAAGTTAGTATGTCTTCAAAATCTTCAGCGACGTCATCGATAGCCAATAAGTGCTCAGCCATATCGAATGCCCTATGTGGACGGTTGAAAGATACATCGGTCGAGATTAGTTTTTCTCATGCTCAATATCTGCAGCAAAACCGTCACGAGCATCGCTCATTCCACCAAATAATGCCTGAGCAAATGTCAACACATCAGCCATTCCATCTTCAGTTTCACTTGAAAGTGGAGTCAGACCTGGAGTTTGCGAGAATTGTTGCATCATTCGTAGTTGGTTGATAGCGAATTCAGTTCTTTGTCCGCCAGCCTCATCATAAAGAGCCATTTCCAAAATTTCCAATCGCTCAGACCACTCTAGGATTTTCTCCAATTCTTCTTCTTCAAGTAGATCTGATTTTGACAGGAAATTCTTCGTCGGTAGGCCCAAACGGAATTCCACGATGCTAGATAGTAACATTTGAGAAACGAATCCCGATGGGCTTCGAGATAACATTGGGTCGAAGAGATAGATGATTGCTGCTTGTTCTTGTCCCAATACCTCAATCAGGTGAGATGAAGCTTCTCTAAATGCGAATAATTCTACTTGCCCTGGTGTATCAACAATGATTAGTTCACCAGATAGAGCGTGCAACTCATCTGCAACATCAAGTGCTTGTGCTGCAACTAAATCAGCAGCCAAAATTTGTGCTCCATTAGGTCCCAAATCATATTCATTCATCACTTCAGTGAGTGAAATAATATCTCTTACATCGAACTCAGCATCATAGTGCACTCTTTCTGCACCGGGGTCTAAGTTCACAGCAATTGCTTCAGTCTCAATAAATCTGCTCCATCTTTGGAAAGATGTCACCAATGAAGACTTGCCAGCGCCAGCAGTTCCAACTACGAAAATTACCGGTGGAGATGAACTATCTAGACCTACCATGATTCGCGGTCAGGACTACCCCTCATCAACCTACCGTTTTTTTACAACCGGCATTATTTGAATGAGAATCTTCGCACAATGGTTATACGCTGTGCATTGATGGAGTGGTTGCCGCCCTGCGGCAGATATGGAGGCAAAATTATGAGCGAAGAAGAAACTGGACAACCACCACTACCACCGGGAATGCCACCTGCACCACCGGGAATGCCACCTGCTCCACCGGCAATGCCACCTGCTCCACCGGCAATGCCTCCAGCTCCACCGGATATGCCACCTGCTCCACCAGAACTAAACTCGCCTGCAGGACCTCCACCTGCTAG
>CAZEXE010000094.1:0-3819 GCA_964516645.1 uncultured Candidatus Poseidoniales archaeon | reverse complement strand
TTCTTCGAATGAATTATATCCATAATTCAAACAATTCTAATATTTGCCTTAGGGCCGCAAATAATAACACAGACACCAGTATATTTCGAACCGATTCTTGAGAAAAAACCTCAGAACCAAACTTTGAACCGATGTAACCACCAATCAATACCGCCAAAGCGAAAGGCAGTAACACATCAAATTCGAGAACCAATTGGCCTGAAATAGAACTGCCAATCAATCCAGCTGCAGAATTAACCCAAATGAATACTGCAGCAATCCCAGCGGTTGTTTTCGCATCACTCCATCCAAAAAGTAAGATGATTGGAGAGAGGAATATTCCACCCCCTACACCAATAATTCCACTCAACAAACCGATTATTCCTCCAATAATTATTGCTACATGAAAAGGGGGAGGCAAAAACACACCATCTTTCAAAACTTGATTTTTTGTAGAATATAATTTCCAAGCAGCAAATACAAGGGTGATTGAAAGAAGCGTATCATAAACATCATGATCTACTCGCAAGTATCCACCAATCATTGCAGCAGGTATACTTGCAATAATGAACGGAGTTGCCAATTTAGAATCAAAAAACCCAGATTTTTTGTATGCGTAAAACGCCATTCCAGCGACTAATAAATTCAAACTCCAGGCGTGTTGTTTTAGCCACGCAGGGTCTTTAGAAGCATAAACTGTTAAGGAAAGTATAGCCAAATATCCAGATGCGCCACCATGCCCAACACTCGCATATAGGGCCGCAATAATCGAAAGCGCCAACAGGAGCAACAATTCTCCTACCAACTCTTCCATATTATTGTCCAAGCCCAGCCGGATGAATAGATTGTTGTAAGGTGTTGTAACAAAGATGCTTTACACCACCGAGAAGACGAGAAGGTAGCGGCATTAGCCGAGAGGGGTCTCCATGGTCAATTTCGGGTTTGTTATCGACAACCGAACATGTATCGGATGCCACGCTTGTACTGTGGCTTGTAAGTCAGAACACGATGTGCCACTGGGTGTAAACCGTACCCATGTAAAGTATATTGAAAAGGGAGTATATCCTAATTCAACTAGAGAGTTTTCTGTCCATAGATGCAACCATTGTGAAGATTCTCCATGCACTGAAATATGCCCCACAACTGCATTATTTACCCGAAAAGACGGGATTGTTGATTTCGACGATGAAAGATGCATCGGATGTAAATCGTGTATGCAGGCGTGTCCTTATGATGCATTGTATATTGATCCGAATAAAGGCACAGCGGCTAAGTGTAATTATTGTGCACACAGAATAGAGAATTCTTACGAACCGGCCTGTGTGATTGTTTGTCCGACCGAGTCGATTATATCGGGCGATTTAGACGACCCAAATTCAGCAATTTCAATTCGAATACAGGAGAATGATGTAAAGGTTCGAAAACCAGAATCGGGGGCAAATCCTAATTTATTCTATGTTGAAGCAAGTGACGATATGCTAAATCCAGACGCAACGTTACAAACAGGTAGTGGAATGTGGACCTCTCAAGAGGCAGGTGTAGGGCATTATGCAAAATATGCAGATAGCCGACTTAATCAGGCCGACACACCTTCTATGATTGTACAATTAGCTTTGGAAATGAAAGCCAAGGATGCAAACCCCAGAGACCGCGCAATTATCCATGATGTTATTGAGAAATTAGAATCCCAAAAAACACCAACTGCAACTAGGTCTTACGACGCACCGAGTAAAGGTATACTCTGGGACTGGGACGTTGCAGGGTATTTAGTCACGAAATCTGCTGCGGCTGGACTGTATATTCTAATGATGGTAGGCATTTATCTTGAATACATATCTTTTGATGAAAGAGCAATGATTGGAATATTAACCAGTACAATTTTACTTGCAGTAACCGGATTATTGCTAATTAACGATCTAGACAAACCCATGCGTTTCATCTATGTTTTATTGAGGCCGAATTGGAATTCGTGGTTGGTTAAAGGAGGTTACACACTTGGAGCATTTGGAGCGATTTTAACCACCCATTTGGCAATATATTTCTTTAATATAACCAACATTTCACATTCTCAAGTAGCAATATTCGGAATCCCTCTCGCTTGGCTCACAGGAGCCTATACTGGTTGGCTGTTTAAACAAGCCAAAGGCCGACCTATTTGGGCACAAAAAACCAACTTTTCAATTGCAATCAACGGTACACTAGAGATGGCTTTCTTTGGAGGGGTTGCCTTTTGCGTAATGGTCCTCACAACCGGCCAAACAAATATGATTTTAATCGCATCAATATTTGTGGCAATAGCAGCATTTTGGGCTGGCTACAAACATATTCTACACGGGCTAAGGGTGGCGCAAGCAACACCGTTGTTGTGAGGTGAGGTTATGGCGAAATCATTTGTTGAAAAAATCGCACAAAGCCTGCGAATAATACCAAATCTAGACAGGGAAAAGTCAGAAATTATACAAGGGCCATTACGAAAGTTCCCCGAACCAGAGCATTGGCACGATCATTCAGAATTAGATGCAAACGCATGGCCGCAACGCATTGAGAGAAACTATTCATTGGTGCCCACAACATGTTTCAACTGCGAATCTGCTTGCGGGTTACTGGCCTATGTTGACAAAGAATCCGGCCAAGTTTCAAAATTCGAAGGAAACCCACACCACCCAGGAAGCAGAGGTAGAAACTGCGCAAAGGGCCCAGCAACAATCAACCAAATCAAGGATACAGAACGCATCTTGAAACCCCTTCGTCGCAAAGGCACTAGAGGTTCAGGTGAATGGGAAGAGATTACTTGGGACGAAGCCCTAGACGAAATATCGTCAAAGATTAGAGGCAGTCTAAAGACCGGAGCGAAAGATAGAGTGGTCTACCACGTAGGCAGGCCTGGACACGAAGGATACACCAACCGCGTCCTCAAAGCATGGGGCGTTGATGGCCACAATAGCCACACAAACATCTGTTCAGCAGGAGCAAGAACTGGCTATGCTCTCTGGCATAAACATGACCGCCCTTCACCAGACCATGCAAACGCAAAAGTGATTTTATTGACATCATCCCATCTTGAAACAGGGCATTACTTCAATCCACATGCACAACGAATTCTTGAGGGAATGATAGACGGAGCCAAACTGATAGTAATCGACCCACGATTATCGAATACTGCAGCAATGGCCGACCACTGGGTTCCAACATGGCCCGGCTCTGAGCCAGCATTATTCCTTGCATGGGCAAAGATGATTCTCGACAAAGGAACATACGATCGTGAATTTTTAGAGAATTGGGTGAATTGGGAAGATTGGTTAGAAGCTGACCACCCGGGCGAGGAAAAAACATTTGAGAAATTCATTGAATTGATGAAACAAGAATATTCAATATATACTCCGGAGTTTGCAGCCAATGAATGTAAAATCCCCGTTGAACAGGTAATCGAGGTCGGAGAAATAGTCGCTAATGCCGGACACCAATTATCTTCTCATGTTTGGAGATCCGCCTCCATTGGAAACTTAGGGGGATGGCAAGTTGCGCGCTGCTTACACTTCCTGTCTGTGCTTACAGGAAGCGTTGGAACAGTAGGGGGCACGGCACCGAATTCGTGGTCTAAATTCAAGCCGGAATTATTCGATGAACCTCCTGCGCCAGATGGATGGAACGAACTCCATTTCCCACCAGAATATACTCTTGCACATTATGAAATGAGCCATATCCTACCTCATATGGTAAAGGAAGGAAGAGGGACTATGGATGTTTATTTCACCCGAGTATTCAATCCAGTGTGGACATATCCAGATGGGTTTTCATGGATGGAGATGTTACAGAATGAGGAAGCCATAGGCTGCCACG
>CAZEXE010000093.1:0-4067 GCA_964516645.1 uncultured Candidatus Poseidoniales archaeon | reverse complement strand
TACCCTTTCAAATGGCTACTGGGCACGATTACATTCCTGGAACAGGGTGCACCCATCCAAAGATATCCTCGCTGACTTCGTTTTGAATATTGGTTAGGGCATCATACAACTTCAGGGTCAAATCTCCTGGAGTAGAGCCATCGTCATAAGTTGCAGTCTTATCGCCTAGCGTAATCGAACCGATAGGGGAAATTACTGCCGCAGTTCCACAGCAGAACGCCTCCTGTGCACTCATTGCAAAATCTGCAGCAACCTTTGTCTCCACCACTTCATAGCCCATGTGGCGCGCTAATTGAATAATTGAATCACGGGTAATTCCTGGAAGGATAGTACCGGTTAACTCAGGTGTGTATAGCACTCCATCCTTGAGACAGAAGAAATTTGCAGCACCAACTTCTTCGATATATGTATGCTCTTCAGCATCGAGATAGATCACTTCAGCATAACCAGCAGCCTTTGCTTTCTTGGATGGCATCATGCCCGGTGCATAATTGCCAATCGCTTTCACTCCGCCAGAGCCACCGGGGGCAGCTCTGTGGTACTCGTCACTGATTAGTAAATTGATACAAGTCATTCCACCTTTGAAGTAAGGTCCAACCGGTGTGACATAGACCATGAATGTATATTCTGGTGCAGGAGCAACACCAAGCACTGCTCCACTTCCATTCAGAAGAGGACGAACATATAGTGCGCCTTTACCCATTGGAGGAACCCATCTAGCATTTTGTTGAACACATTGTTCTACAGCATCGAGAAAAATCGATTCTGGAACTGGAGGCATCTTCAATCGGTCAGCACCTCTTTGCATACGTCTAGCATTTTCTTCAGGTCGGAACAAAACAACTCTGCCTGTTGCTGTCCTATACGCTTTCATCCCCTCGAACAAACCCTGTCCGTAATTTGTTACCCCAGCCGCAGGAGAGATCGAGATGTTGCCGTATGGGCGCATCTTACCAGGTTGCCAAGGTGCATCGATTGCAGTCTTTGCAATATACATGAAATCAGTCTCGGTCATCGAGAATGTTAGGGAGTCCCAATCGACCGGTGCTTCGCTCATCATGGGCGACCAGCGCTCGGCGGTATTCAATGATTGTGTGAAAACTCTCGCGATGTGCCCTTTCGACAAGTTGTTGTCCTACTGACTCCCACAGCACATCATGCGCTGGTCCGGTGATGTAGCAATAATCACGGGAAGGTATGTGTCTGAGGGTGATTCAACAATCATGGAATTGTGGTCACGTGCACGTTCTGGCGAATCGATATTATTGCGAGTTCATGGCGTCAAGCCATGGTTCGAAATCACACCACACGGCAGATGGGCGGATTCTGAAAATACGCCTCCTTTGCCTGATGGGTACGAAGAGATAACAGAGATTATTGGGCCGGAAATGAAATGGACATATTTGGGTGAGAAACCAGTTTGGAAAGTCTATGTTGCCCAACCATTCATGGTCCCTAAATTACGAGAATCGCTCAAAGGAAAGTGGACAATACTTTCAGGAGACATTCCTTTTGTCAATCGATTTTTCTTGGATGGAGATTTTTCGATGCATGTTTCTGTAGATGGTGAAGTCGTCCAGAGTGACCATCCAGTAGATGTTTGTCTTGAGATAACAATGGACGATGTTTCACACTGCGAACCATTCCCTGCTCCATTCAAAATTTTCTCATTTGATTTGGAGACATCAATCGCGCATGATACGATTCTTTGTGCAGCAGCTGTAATTGAAGACATGGGGACTGGCGAGAGAACTCGTCACACTTTTGCAGATGATGAAGAAACAATCCTGCGGCAGATGACTAAATTGGTTAGAGATAATGACCCAGACATAATCACTGGATACAATATCGACAATTTCGATATGGGTAGAATTGTTGACAGAGCAAATCTGGTTGCTAAGTCAAACAAATCGCTTAGAGCACAAGTTATGGGATGGGGTAGAGTTACACAAACTGAAGAAGGAAGACGTAGAGATACGCTGATCCCTACAAGAGGGGCAGCCCGTGCTTGGAATGTAGCAGGTCGATGCGTGATGGATGCATGGTGGCAAGCACGCCAAGCATTGAGGCCACAAAGAGAGACTCTGAAGTTCGTCTCAAGACTATTGTTTCCAGATAATGAGGAGATGCAAAAAATCGATATTGATGCTTCCAAGATGGATGAAGAATGGGCAAACCGTCCCGATGAAGTTGTGGAATATTGTCTAAGAGACGCAGAATTACCATTGGATATAATGCACAAAATCCAGGCATTCAGGCGCAAAGAAGCGGTGGCTGCGGTTGCAAAAGTCACATTGGATACCAGTGCTAATGGAACGACATCTCAACTAATTGATTCTCTTGTGATTAGACTAGCAGACCGCACATCAGTTGGAGTTCCACTCACTGGTTCAGCAGATAAAAAAGAAGGCCAAATAGAAGGAGGTTATGTTCACGATGTAGAAGCAGGACTTCATCGATGGGTTGCGATTCTAGATTTCAAATCGATGTATCCTTCAATTATGATAGGCAAAAACATCTGTTATACAACTCGAATAGACGAAGGAAGTACAGACCAACTTGCTGAAGATGAGCAAGTGTATGAATCTCCAACCGGTGCAAAATTCCGTAATGAAAGCGAAAGGAGAGGCATGGTTCCTGCTCTCTTAGAGAATTTGATGTCTCAAAGAGATGTGCACAAAGCAGGTATGCGCGATGCTAAGGATGATGCTAAACGATCATACCATGACCAAATGCAATATGCGGTCAAGATTTTGATGAATTCATTTTACGGAGTATTCGCTAGCGGATTTTATCGTTTCACTCATCGCCAATTAGGTGAGTCAATAACAGCCTGGGCTCGCAAAAACATCAAGACGATAATTCAGAAATTAGGGGATGAAGGACACCACGTGGTGTATTCTGATACAGATTCAATATTTGTTAAGACGCCCGTCGAAGGCATAGAAAATCCACGGGATGCTATGATTGAGTTCGGACATAGTACTGCTGAAAGGTTTAGTGAGGCTAGTGCAGAATTAGAGTTTGAAACCGGCATGTCTGTATTCTTTAGCCATGGTGCTAAGAAGAGGTACGTGGGCCAAGTTGTCTGGCCAAAAGAAGTTATGATGGTCAAAGGATATGAGACTCAGCGGACCGATTCATTCAGGTATCTCACTGAAGGAATGAAGGAGATTTTCCGTTATGTATTGGCAGATGATTCCGAAGCTGCAATCAATTTAGCAATCGAGACAATCACCGCAGCCAAGAATTGCGAAGTTCCGATAAGAGAATTAATCATGAGTAAATCCTGCAAAGGGCGCTGGGATAGAAAGAGAGCAGCATGGGATTTTACCCGTGATTATGCTAATCCCGATTCAATGATTCAAGTACGTGCTGCAAGGGCACTTATCGAGAAAGGTCTCCCATTCACTCCAGGTATGAAAATTGCATATGTAGTGACCAATGCGAAGAATAGGCCAATGGAAATCCAACCTTGGCTAGAAGAAGACCCAGTCACTAATTATGATGGTCAATTCTATGCCGATAGACTCGCAACCGCTTTTGGAAGGGTTACTGAAGCGTTTAATTGGTCTGCAAAAGATTTGCTTGCCGGAAATCGCCAAACATCCCTATTCTCGTTCTAATCCATGGGTCAGGAAGGGCAAGCATTGAATGGGATAAGGGCGTCTCGCTATAGTGATGAAGCCCATATTGATGGTTCTAATGTTCGTCTCAGCCAGCCTTGCTGGATGCTTGACAAGTGAAGATTCTTCTTCATCTCAAGTAGAAGCAATCTTCGATTACGACCCGAGTAGCAATATACGCACCGACATGGATATTGATTTTGATGGTGGAGCATCTTTGCCCTCTAATGGAGGATTAACATACAAGTGGGATTTCGATGATGACGGCTCTTATGATGAGACGGGTAGGACAACCACTTGGTCGTATTCTAATGCTGGAAATTACGATGTAACTCTGACTGTTTCAGATGGAACCGATTCGAGTTCTCAGACTCGCACATTGAAAGTTGTTGACGCAGATGCAGTGGAACCAGAGGCAGACGCAGGCTCCTATTCACCTAC
>CAZEXE010000092.1:1462-4083 GCA_964516645.1 uncultured Candidatus Poseidoniales archaeon | reverse complement strand
CCAATAGCCAATTTTCCGCCAGCGAATTTCATTGCGCCCCACCATACAGGATCGCTTGGAATATTGTGTGAAGATGAAGTTAGACTAGTTAGCCACTGATCATTATTGTAATCGTAACGAGAAATAGGTTCTGAATCATCGTTATATCCAACATAAAGAATGTTATTTGCATCATCACACGCCACTGCAGCAGCATTACCATCATCTAAGCGGGTCGACGTTGTGAACGATGATTCAACGGTTCCATTAGCCAGATCGAAACGAGCAACTCCACCATTGTTTGCAGTCATTGAGACGTGGAATAATCCACCGCACATTTCCATGCCAATCGGGTAACCGTTTGGTATTCCATTAGAACCACCATCCCAAGAAGTCCATACCCCTCCAGCATCGAGGTGCATAATTTCTCCATCTAGGCCTTGCCATCCTTGATTCCTTGCAGTACCAACGACGAGATCTGTTCCGTTTGTCCATAACTCATAGACGACATCGTCTGCAGAGTTAGGCAGTCCAGAACCAGCACTCCAAGTGGATAACCACTGCCCTGATGATTCATTGTACCTTGCAACACCATCTTCGGTTGCGAATAGAGTTTCACCACCGAATTCAACAATCTCACGAATTGGTAATTCTAAGGTATCCCATTCGCCAACCTTAGTTCCATTTGCATAGTATGCTTCCAGTTTTTCTTCTCCCCATGAAATCCATTCAATTCCGTTAGAAGAGATGTGAGAGGTTACCCTATTCACTGAACCACTCGGTAGTAATTCAGCCTGCCAAGAATCAGTGGTCAAGTTGTATAGAGCAATTCCTCCACTACCTTGAGTATTCCACCATTGTCCACTCGCAACAGAGACGTGTAGGATGTCGCCAATGATTTCCAAGCCGTAAACATCACCGCCATTTTCATCAACTTGTTGACCTGCATCGAGAGCCGATTTTTGAGAGAAATTGGCAATATCGATTCGATAGACACTGTCTGAAGCGAACTCTTGATGGTAGTAAAGAGTGTCTCCATAAATTGTAAGGTCGTATGGGTCACCATTTCCAGAATACAAACTACTGGTTTTCTCAATGTCGTAAACTTCAGCCCCGGTCGAGACATTTAGCAATTGGAACCCATCACTGCCCCCAACCCAAATATGACCAGGTCTGAAGTCAGCGACTAAGCCGGTAACATCTTCATTACCAGAATCTAAGACATTGTTTTGAGTCCAGGTGGTTAACCATTCATTATTTGGAATATCATATCTAGCAACACCGATTCCATTTAATCCGATGTAAGCAATATCGTCAATGACTTCGACTAATGCATTATCGGTTTCTTCTCCAGCCTCCCAAGTATCGGTAACAGTGAATGAGGACTTGTCGATTAGGCCAACTCCACTACTTGTTCCTCCAAATACGGTTGAACTGTTCATACCGATAGCATATACTCCCCAATTTGGCATCCCATCTTGCGCGTTAACGCAATCTTGAATTGAAGTTTGAGCATATTTACAAACACCGATATTTGTTGCTGAATAAACGGTTGAACCATCGAATGCGAAGCCGAAGTGTTGAGATGGTTGCAGGCTCCATCCATTTCCTGTACTGAGCGAAGTAGCAGAATTTCCATTCCACACTACTGCCCCATTTCCAGTTCCAATGAATAATCCACCAGTAGCTGTGTTTTCTTCCAAAGCGAAAATTTGGTTACTTGGAAGGATTTCGGTTGAACTTGGATTGCCCCTATCTGGAGTTACTGTAAGTGGAATCAGAATTTCTCCAGTAGAGAGATCTTTCCTTGCAACCCCATAACCAGGTAAGCCCATGTGTAGAATCTGTGGATTAGTTCCATAGATGGCAACCGGTGCGAAATTGACATCATTTATTCCCGTAGAAACCCAAGAACCAAGGAAAGTGTCGTTAGCAATAATGTAACGATTAAGCCCATCTTCAGTAGTTCCAATGTATGCCACTCCATTGTGAATTGCAACACCCGTAGGGTTGTCGGAATCTAAGTCACTATTTCCTTCATTTAGTACTACAACTGAACCCGCTACAGATTTGTTGAATGCAGATGCACCATTTTGCGGGTGAATCGCAACTACCCAGTCACCTTCGACATCTAAGCCAGAAACATCATCAGATTGCAAGCCATCATTGGAATCCCAGGTATCGATAATGTTTCCAAGAGCGTCAACAACATGAATTCCACTTCCAATAGTTGCTACCAGAACATTGGTACCATCATTGACAATTTGTGAAACAGTGTCTCCCATGTCGATAGAACTCAACCACCTTGACTGGCCGATTGAATAACGGTCGAGATAATTTTCACTTCCAACATAAATCATGCCATTAAATTGCATAGCATCTTCCATATCTCCCGAACTTGGGCTACTTCCGATTACGAAGTCGCCTGTGTAGAGTGGCGAATTACCCGGCTCTAACATGGCTAAAACAGCGCTACCATCGGTCACCATCACAGTGTCATTAGTAGGGCTTCGCACACCCGAATTTGGCCAGTGAAGTATGTTTCTTGCATCATTGATTAGGCCTAAATCTGTTAGGGGGATAGATGATGAGAATGTTCCAGAATTGGTATTGTAAATGTGGACAGTGTCTCTGGTAAGGAT
>CAZEXE010000092.1:0-1362 GCA_964516645.1 uncultured Candidatus Poseidoniales archaeon | reverse complement strand
TCCCACCTTCCAACTCCGCCATCAAGCAGGGAAACGTAGATTATTCCGTTGTGTTCAAATGTCTTCCATGGTGTTCCAGCAGGCCAGTTACTTGTCGAACTCGCCTGTTCAAGTGTCCAACCAGTTCCTGCAGTGTTCAGAGTGAAAATTCCAGATTCGCTAAGTGCGAATAAGTCTCCATTATTAGCAACATGAACTTGACTCCATGCCCCGCCCGAAGGCTCAACAGGTAGGTCTGGATTCCAACTAGTATCATCCAAATCCACAGAATGTAAAATTCCAGTTGCGGTTGTTATTAGCATTCGATTATTTGCAACATCCATTTCTAAATCTGTAACATAGTTGTCGTCAGCAGTGTTTTCTATTTGGAATAAATCAATGGCGCTAGGAGAAGATTGTGCATCGAGTATGATGATGTAACTTCCAATTGCCATGTACATTCGACCATCAACAGGATGAATTTCGTAATCTTGAATGTATAATTCAACAGGTTCTAACGAGGTAAATGGATCTGCGGGAGCGAGAACTTCGAGAATGAAATCAGTGATTTCAGAACCAGAAGGCAAAGTTACAGTGGCACCTACATCTGCATTAGGCCCTAGGCGGCCCTGATGAGGATTCGAGGAATCGAATCCGAAACTCTGTCCTAGCCAGCCGTTTCCTCTCCAGTCAAACAAAACTTGTCCAGTATTTGGAGCCATTAACAGAGGCTGTTGGATTGAAACACCGTCTGAACCATCAACTCTAATCTCCATCGAGACATTCTCTAATATTGCTCCAGGGGCGAAATTGAGCATCCAATCTGCGCTTGCCTGAGTTCCATTAATTGCATTTGCACCGGTTGTATTCAGTAGTACCCAGCCCGTATCTTCTGCGCCTTCTTTTGGCCAGATGATTCCATTGACTCCTTCATGAGCACCAACCAATGGTGCAGACAAAATTGGCCCTAGTGAAGCTAACAACATTATAGTGACAAGCATAACAGCCCTTACACTAGATTTGGCAGGGCCTACGGCCCTGTCGCGATTGTTCATAGATGGGTATCCGAATTCAATGGTATATCAAGCGAATGCTCTAATGTTTGTTAATAAAAAAGTACATTTTGTCTCTCGGGTGCTTGAAAATAGTCACAATTTGGCTATTGTATAGCCTTGGTTCACACAAAGGTCAAACCCGATACCAACACGAGAAGTCGTTCGGAGAGAATATTATGGATGAGGATTGGCGTGAAAGGACCATCAAAAAAGAAGCCCTTGATTATCATGAAGCGGCCCCGAAAGGCAAGATCAAAGTCGTTCCAACAAAACCACACTCAACGGCCCGTGAATTGTCACTTGCTTATTCTCCAGGTGTTGCATATCC
>CAZEXE010000091.1:0-4381 GCA_964516645.1 uncultured Candidatus Poseidoniales archaeon | reverse complement strand
ATTACTTGAGGTATCTTTGGGTTTCATCAAAACCCCCAATAAACATTGGATTCTCTCCTCGGTTGTCAATTACAACAGGAACTGTTCGGTGACCGGTCTCAGCAACAACTTCGCTCCTGGCATCCGGTTCGTGATCAAAATTAATCTCATCATATGTCAGGCCTTTTGCATCAAATAAACGCTTCACTGCAACGCAATAAGGACAGAAAGTTGTCGAGTAAACTACGAAATCGGCATCTGAAGCCTGCGCATCGTCTACTACCCGACCCATGGTATGCGTCTTTCAAGGCTGTTCTTGAATCTGTGTGTATTCAATCATTGGAAAGAATCAATCCATCAGTATCGATTTGCCATTCCAATACTTCCCACGGAATCGCTTCTTTCGTAGCCTCGGGATTACGAGAAATGATTCCAACGAATCCTCCCGCTGCTGCACCCATGCCTTTCCAGGCTAGTACATCTGGCATGTCATTGAGAATCTGGTAAGGTTCATTCAAACTAGCATCCAATCGGCCAACTGCTTCAGTATACGCATTCATTGCAGCGCATACATTGAATCGGTCATCGCGTTGCACTGCCGAAGCCATGTCCCTGCCGCTTTGCCTAATTTCCATCAGGTGTGGAAGAACTTCTTCGTAGCGCAACCAAACCCCGTTGTGTAAGTCTCCAGAAGTATGACGAATTCCAGTGTCTGCAAGGATGAGATGTTTCTCTATCCATCTGTTGAAAGAAGGTGGAGGAACAAGATGAACTCTCTCAACATCGTTTCCGATGAACTTGAGATGCTGGATTCCTCCGTATCGTGCAGCCCACTGATCTTGGCGCCCTCCATGATTACCAAGTAATTTCTCAAATTGGTAAGCTAACTCCTCAGAGTTTTCTGCGCCCTTAATCACGGCCATTAATGCAACATTGATTGCACCAGTTGTTCCAAGTCCACTGCCGATAGGGACATCACAAGTGTAGGAAACACTCAACTTTCCAGACCCATCAACCTCAAGATTTGCATGAGCATAATGATTGATTGCAATATTTACCACATCGCCCCCAACTTGTTCACAGAAAGGTGGGGCATCAGACCAACCTCCCGCAAGGTCGATTCTGACCGGGGCTTTTGCGGAAGACATGATTGGCCGAAGCGGGTATAACTTATCTCATCTGCCCATGAATTCTGGTTTTGGTACTTCATTGATAAATTTGTCAATTGGAAAATTGAAAATTCAATTGAAATTTTCATCACAAGTTTTCGAGCCATTCCTTTACTGAAAAATGAAATTCAATTGGAATCATGTGACCTTTTGGATGCTGAATCCTTGTGACTTCCCAACCAGATTCTTCGAATAATTCAGGGATTTCTAGACTCGATTTGAGAGAGACTCGGTGATCAGCCTCACCATGCATCCATAGCAACTTGCCACTTGGGATTTCTCTGAGTCTATCTCTGAGTTCCAAAGGCCTGACCGCCCTAGTGCCAATCGCAATTATTCCCAATACTCTATGATTGAATTGCAGTAGTTCTTGAGCCATAGCCCCTCCCTGACTGAATCCGCCTAAGACTAATTCTTCGTTGGGAAGCATATTCGATAACTTGAGTAAAGAGGAATCCACATCTGCGAGTTCCTTAGCAGAAAGTATTCTTCGTCCAGGATTATCTCCTCCTTCATACCTCCACCAAGTATAACCACGATTAGGATGTTCGAATTCAGCTTGTGGAATCAATAGATCCCAACCAGAAGGTAAAATCTTCTCAGCAAATGACCGCATCATTTCTGCAGTACCAGTCATACCATGCATCATTACCAATGTAGGCACGATACTCGCCTCATAGCTCCCAATAATTTTCAATGCCACCAGCAATCTTGAAGTGGATGGAACTTTGACCGCCAGTGAGTGTTACTTCCAAGGTATATTCATCACTTCGACTAGGAATAGTTGCCAATTCCTGTGATTGAGTGCCAGCGGTATAGGTACGAGTCAATATGCTATTTCCAACGTGATCTTTGACCGACAAGGTGCCACTACCTCCTTGAAGTAATGCTGCATCTATGTAGAACACATAGTAGTTGAAATCGATACCAGAGGGGTGGCCGCTATCGACGAAAGTATCAGTTGCTTCACCATCGATTGGACCTTCAAACAATCTATCTTTCAAATCAGTAGCGCGTATGAACCATACTTCGCCGGAATAATCACTTCCTGTATTAGTTAAGGACATTCTGAATTGGACTTCATCATCTTGATTCATCCATACGAAGTAATCGAGGAAGCCATGTTTACCATCGAAGTGATATTCCAGTGAGTGCTCATTATCACTAGTTGCTTTTACCACAGGCATTCCATTGATTGAGCCAGAGGTATAGGCAGACCAATATTCTCCAAGCAAAGTGAACTCCCAAGCGTCTCCTTCATTCCAAGGAAAATTGAATACGGGTTGTGGGTCGCCATTTTCATACACAGATAGTTCACCAATGGTGACACGACCTAAGAACGGATTGTGATTGATTACAGCGTGCCTTTGAGCCTCCCTTTCAGAGGAAATTCCAAGCATATACAATCCTTCACCCTCATCTATCTCCGTTACAACCAATCTTGCAGTATCTTCGCCAAACTGAGCGGTCTCAAAGGTGTATAACCACCAATCGCCAACTTGCCAACCTGGTTTCTCAACCTCATCAACGACGAACTCTTCTGAATCTAAGTCGCCAGTGCTAATGCATCCGCTCAAAGAAAGCGTCATCAGCAATAGGGCTGCAAGGGTTGCTCGCATGTTACGCCCCACTACGGGGTTATTTTTCAGCATACGGGTCTGCTGCTCAGAACCAACCTTCAATGGTCAATTCTGGAGCAATGACTACCGCTACAATACTCATCAACTTGATTAGAATGTTCAGAGATGGACCACTTGTGTCCTTGAATGGGTCACCGATTGTGTCGCCAATAACTGCTGCATCGTGAGCTGCATCGCCTTTCTGCGCACCTTCAATGTGACCTTGCTCAATCGCTTTCTTTGCGTTGTCCCAAGCACCACCAGCGTTTGCCATGAATAGTGCCATCAGAACACCTGTTACCAATGAACCTGCTAGAAGGCCACCGAGTGCGGGAGAACCAAGTGCATATCCAACAAGTACTGGAGCGGAAATCGCTACAACACCCGGGCCTACCATCTCTCTTAGTGCTGCGTCAGTTGAGATTTCAACACACTTAGCACTGTCTGGCTTGACACCTTCTCTGCCTTCTAATAGGCCATCGATTTCCTTGAATTGGCGTCGGATTTCTGTAACCATTTCATTTGCAGCGCTACCTACTGAAGTCATGGTCATTGCTGCCACAACGAATGGAAGTGCACCACCGATTAGTAGTCCGATAACAACCTTAGGATCAGATAGCGCAAGTTGAGATAGATTCAGTCCTGCTGCTGCAGAGTATGCTGCGAATAATGCCAGTGCTGTTAGAGCAGCGCTGCCAATTGCGAATCCTTTACCGATTGCTGCAGTAGTGTTTCCGATTGAATCCAATCCATCAGTCATTTCACGGACTTACTTTCGTAATCCGCTCATCTCTGCGATTCCACCAGCATTGTCTGCAACTGGACCATATGCATCGACTGTCATTGTTACTCCAACAGTTGCCAGCATACCCATCGCTGCCATTGCAATTCCATACAGACCGAATTCTGGCATGTATCCTCCTGGGGAAGAAGAACTATGGCCATCCATCATGTAGTGGTTAGCACCGAAGATTCCGAAACAGATTAGGATAATTGGAATGAAAGTAGACATCATTCCAACAGATAGACCTGCGATCGCATTTGTCGCTGGTCCCGTCTTAGACATCTCTCCAATGTGTGGAATAGCCTTTGTCTTGAACATGAATACATCTTCAATACCTGTGTAGTATTCAGTTACCAATCCAATTAGAATACCGACGATTGAACCAATAATTACTGCAATCATAGGTTCTGTTCCTGTATCTAATCCAAAGTAATCAATACCGAACCAGCCAACGACCCAGAATAAACCTGCTCCGATGAAAGTGGTATTTCTTAGTGCTGCACCTGGCTCGCTGTTCTTCAAAAACTCCATTGAGAAGACACCTACTAAGGAAGCGAGGTATCCAATCAATCCCAAGAAGATTGGAAGAATAACATAGTCTGCATTCATGTTTGCACTTGAGTCTGCAATTACCATTGCTGCAATTATTGAACCGACGAACGATTCGAAGATATCTGCACCCATTCCAGCAACATCACCGACATTGTCACCGACATTGTCTGCGATAACACCAGGGTTACGTGGATCATCTTCTGGAATTCCTGCTTCAACCTTACCTACTAAGTCAGCACCAACGTCCGCTGCCTTGGTGTAAATTCCACCTCCGACAC
>CAZEXE010000090.1:0-4390 GCA_964516645.1 uncultured Candidatus Poseidoniales archaeon | reverse complement strand
GCCAAATTGAGTGGATACTTCTTGCGTGTTATCGTACTTGTTAACTTCAATATTTCCGCCCTTAGGTCTCTGTAAAATCACTAATCCTACACACAAAATGAATAAGGCAAAACCTTGGAGATATAGTGCAAATTCGTCTACTTCCCAACCGGGTTCTTGAGCAGTTAGCCTGAACCAAGGCGAATATTGAGTTGGGCCTTCTCCTTCTAGAATCACTCGCCATTCTACAACTCCTGAGTTTACTGCAGCAGGAATCACAAATTTATCATCAACAACTGGAATGGTAATGATTTCAGCACCGTTTTTCAATTCGATAGTTGCTGAATCTGTATTTACGGTTTGTAATGTAATTTCTGTTTCTTCACCCAATCCTCGGGTGTTTACTGGTTCCCATTCATCGGACAAACGTGGTAGGTTTTCTGGAACTTCGCTAACCGTTACTTGCATTGCCGAAGAAATACCGGTCATTGCAACCCCTCCATTGGCAGTACCATGTTGTACTGCGAGGTATAGCGAATAACTGCCAGGAGTAGAGGGTGCTCGCAATGTCCATGCTCTACTCACGTTATCTTGTGAAGAAAATGAATCTGTAACTTCGACATAATTGTTGGTCCCACCATTCGGGTCGGTAACAACTTCCCACCCATCATTAGCTGGCAAATCTTTGGCTCCATCAGAATTTACCAATAATGCCAATCCAACCATTTTGTTTGAACTTACTTCTACTGATCCGACCGATGTGTGTACCTCCATCAATAATCCCGCATAGACTTCATCAGGGAATTGGATATCTAAAACCGCTTCAGAAATACCGTTTGATGCTGAAGACGCATGGCAAGAACCTGCACAGTCTCTTGAACGGACTGCATCACCTTTGCCGCCTGGATTTGCAGTAGATATTGTAGTTGACAAAATCATCAATAACAATACAATCGCTACTTTGAATCTCATTCAATCCCTCCTTGGAATAAACGAAAATGCAACACCTGTGAGTCCTATCAACAACAAAATGATGCTGAAAATCAAACCAGCCGTATCGCTAGGCCCAGGTGTTTCTGATGCTAGGCTCGAACTCATTTCCACTGAATCGGTAGAACTTACACTTTCACCATGAATAGTTTGACCTTCAATTATTGGGAGGACGGCATAAGTATGCTGTCCTTCCATTGTAGGTGAGTGGCGATATTTGTGCGCAGAAGTCGAATCTATGACCTCTCCGTTGTGGACTATAGCCCATTCCTCCGCAGTTCCTTCCCATGTTAATACTACATCGCTTCCGTCTAATTTCGCTTCGGTATTCATTGCGACAGGGGGTGCAATTCCTGTAAATATCTGTGCATAGACATCATCAGCGCCCAAATCATCGATTACTTTGACTTGCAAATTCAATTGCTGTGTCATGGTTGTTGTGAATGTCATTCCATTATGCATAACAGTGCCTTCAATGCTCCAAATTGCGTTCACTATTGCTCCATCCACATCGCTAGATCCCATCGCAGAAAATGTAACCATAGCACCTTGAATTAACGAATCTGGTGCAGAAATACTTGCGGTTGGCGCAGTATTTGAAATTGTGAAATCGATGATTAGAACTGGGCCATCATCTTGACCATCGTTTGGTGTAATCATTGCAGTCCAAACGTCTCCTGCTCCCAATTTATTTTCAGAAATCATGCTTCCATTTTCATCGGTCATGAATCCATTTCGCATCCATTGCCATGATGCAGTAACCGTGTCACCATTTGCATCGTATGATTGCAGAGTGGGATTAAGTTGAATCAATGCACTTTGAGTTGTTGGGCCATCATAGGATAGAGTTGGGGGTGAATTGATGATTTGTACTGTATCGCTAAGTGTATTGGAATAACTCATATCATCATCATATACTGATAGTGTGAGAGTCAGAGTATCTCCGTCCAAGGACCATGCCTCGGATGTTGTAAGTTGGTCTCCATCTGCATCTGTAGCTTCGAATGAATAAGTCGTTTCATTCTCAAAGTATATTGTATCTTGATCAATAGTGACGCTTGAGAGAACAGGTGCCGTGTTTTGAATCACTACTGCGCTACTTTCCATCCAATCAGAATAAACAACGCCATCGGTAACCCTGCATCTAACCGTCCATGATTCTCCCTTTTCTGTGTACCAAGAAGGGAGGGTAGAAGATGATACGCCCATTGTTCCTGGCCAATCCCATTCGTAAGTTAGAGCATCATTATCAGCGTCATTTCCTTGAGCTGTTGCTTGTATATCATCTGTTGTTGTGAACGGGCCCCCGGAAATAGATACGCTAACCATTGTTGGAGGGGTGTTGTCGCTACCAATTGTGAGGTTTTGCGTTGTAAACCAGTTGCTGTCTACTTCCCCATCGTTGACTCTGATCTTAGCATACCAAACATCTCCATCTCGAATTGCAACGGAAGGAATTGTCGTATCGCCATCAAATGCTGAAACCTTGGAGTCGTCTACATACCATTCTGTATCGCTGACTGCTACGATATCATTGTCAGCATCTGAAGATAAGTGAATCAGACTTAAATCATCAGATTCCGATGCATCTGTTGGAGTAATTTCTGCCGAATTTACGAAAGGAATCGAGTTCGCCACAACTATGTTGGATGAATCAACAGGAGTTCCATCATCTGTTCCATCGCTTGGTGTAACTGTTACATTCCAGGATTCTCCTTTGCTCGTTAGAGAGGGCGGTACTGTTGTTTGGTCGTTTCGAGACGAAATCAATGCTCCATCCTTGTACCAGCGAATCTTGGTTCCAGATTCCGAATCGCCATCAGGGTCGTTGTAAGTATAAGTCAGAGTTAGCGTATCGGTTGTAACAGGATTTGTGGAGGAAAATTGTAGGTTAGATACTGATGGAGGATTGTTTGGTGCTGGCCCACCTGCTTCTGGAACTGTGAATGTTGCAGTTCCATGTGCATCCCCTGTGTTCGCTCCATTTCCATTAGCAGTCAATCCTGAAAGATCAAACTGTACTGCTCCAGAACCCGTAGAAGGTGCGGTCCAATCAACACTCCAACTTCGGTAACTTGAGGTCGTATGAGTGGCGCTCTTGCCCGCGCCATTCACTTTGACTGCCATTATTCCAACACCGCCTGTGGAAAGAGTCCCTTTATCCACATCAAGACTGAAGCCTCCTGCACTACCTGAAACACCGCCACTAACTGAAATTGAAAGAGTATAAGATTGTCCAGCGGTGTAAGATGTTGGTTGACCCGTCATAGAAACTGTTGCACTGCCCCCATAATGACAACTGCAACCAGTTCCACTGGAGTAAATACCGTTTTGTTTACCCATTGATAAGGGGATTGTTGAAGCAAGCATCAATCCGATAATCACAACTGAGACGATTTTCAATCGCATAGCCTTACGATGATTGATGTGCTTTTAGTTCCATGCGTTTGGCGTCAGAATTCAAACAGGGTCTTGGGGCCTTTTCTTGGTTCAGATATTTGGGAAAATAGGTTCTCCTCGCTCCAAACCTCAACCTCAAGCGATTCTGCTTTAGCGAGTTTGCTCCCCGCATTTTCTCCCGCAACTAACACATCTAGATTGCCGCTTACACTACCTACTACCTTTCCACCAGCATTCTTTATTGCCAACGCGATTTCCTTTCTCGGACGGGATAGCGAGCCTGTAATACAGAAGGATTTGCCATCAAATATTCCGCTCGCTGATTCTGCCTCATCGGTAACTGTGATTATTTGTGAGAGTTCATCGATCAACTCTCTGCGCTTAGAAATACCCTCTCTGAAAATTGTAGCTACCTTTTCGCCGATACCGTCGATTGTGGTTAATTCTTCGTCGTCGCCTTCATCTACCCAAAGTAGCAACTTTTCTAATGATGTAAAGTGTTGTGAAATAGTAGTTGCAACTTCAGGGCCTATTCTTTCAATACCCAATGCATGAAGGAATCTTGCTAGATTCAATGTTCTTGTTTTCGAAAGTTCATCGAGGACATTGTATGCACTCTTATCTCCCATTCTATCCAAGTCGGAAATTTGAGAATGGCTTAATCTGTACAAATCTGCGATTGTTTGGACTAGGCTCTTATCGAGCAAGGCTTCAATCAACTTCTCACCAATACCGTCCATCTCTAATGTTCTACACCAATATGTCAATGCGCGAGCCGTTCTAGCATCACATTCCAATGCTACGCAGCGCAAGAATGCGCCTTCCATCACCAAATCTCTACCGCATGCTGGGCAATCATTTGGAATATCTATCTCTTGAATTGATAACTCTGCAGAGAATTGTGTTCCATCTGCATGGAATCTTTTCTGCAAATCTGATTGTGAAGCCTTGCCTAAATTCTCAATAATTTTTGGAATTACATCTCCTCTTCTAGTAATCTTGACTTTGTCTCCAATCTTTA
>CAZEXE010000089.1:0-4394 GCA_964516645.1 uncultured Candidatus Poseidoniales archaeon | reverse complement strand
TCGAAAAGACAGCCTGAAGTGATCAGAAGTCATTTGCCGACATGTGTTGATTAAGCCAACCCATCAATGCTGGTTTAGGAACCATTCCAGCTTGATTAGCAACCATGTTTCCATTGTGGAATAGGAATAGGGCTGGAATTCCACGAACTCCTAGCCGAGCAGCATTCATGGAATCTGTATCGGTGTTGACCTTTGCAATAGTTACTGGCATCTCTGCAGCAACTTGTTCCAAAATAGGACCCAGTGCCTTACATGGGCCGCACCATGGCGCCCAAAAGTCCACTAGAACCCATTCATTTCCGTTTATCGCATCATCAAAATTAGCATCGCCGACGGTTTTTACTTCGCCCATCATCTCACCAAAGTGCCCGACTCGGGGCACTCCTATGAGGCTTTGTACACCCCAATACTCTTGACTTGTCTCCTACTCGCAGCATTTGAGAGGGTAATCGATGATTATCGCACCATCGGTATTAACCGCTGACCTTGCCGACTTAGGAAAGGCTTGCAGCGAGGCGGTTAATGCAGGATTAGATTGGCTTCACCTTGATGTTATGGATGGAAATTTTGTCCCTAATCTCACCTTTGGACCACCGGTGATTGCTAAATTGCGTAAAGCGCTTGGAGATGGGCCAGTTTTTGATGCACATTTGATGATTACAAATGCTGAAGAGTCATTCCAGCAATATATCGACGCTGGATGTAATCACATTTCAGTGCATGTCGAGGCGGTCAATCACTTGCACAGATGCGTTACTGCAATACGAGCAGCAGGCGCTTCTGCAGGCGTCACACTGAATCCTGGTACCCCTATTGACGCGGCTCTTGAGGTACTTTCAGAAATTGACTTGGTTTTGATAATGAGTGTCAATCCAGGCTTTGGCGGCCAATCTTTCATACCAACAGTTGAGGCAAAAATTCGAAAGCTGAAGCAAGCGATAGATGCTCAAGTAGCCGCAGGAGGTAGGCCAGTACAAATCCAAGTTGACGGAGGCGTCAAGGCACATAATATTGCTATGTTGCGAGAGTGGGGCGTCTCAAACTGTGTAGTTGGCTCAGGCTTGTTTAACGACAAATATAGCGTTGGAGACAACCTCGCAGTTATTCATCAAGCCCTTGAGTGATCTAGATGAAAATATTGCTGGTAACCCGGCTTTTCCCACTGCCGGGAAATGTTGCTCGCGGTACATTTGTTAGCGACCATGCCGAATTACTCGCATCACTTGGACATGAAGTACGGGTTCTGAATACACTACCTCGAATGCTGAAGATGAATGAAGCGAGAAGGTCAACTATGGAAGGTGTTGCAAAAGCCCCGAAATCATATGAACACGGCCAATTCAAAGTTATGGTCAAGAAACATTGGGAACTACCAAACTTTCCTTCTATTACATCATTTAGTGCATCTAGAATCAAAAGCAATTGGAGGCCAGACGTGGTGATTTGTCACACTGTATGGCCAGCAGCAAATACGGCAAAATCAATCGCAAAACGATTCGGAGTGCCCTGGATTGCAGTAGTACACGGGCACGATTTTGATGTTGCATTACAAGATCATCGAGCAAAAAAAGTCGAGACTTTAGCCCGTTCAGCAGATCGGTTAGTCGTTGTTTCTAATTCATTGACTAAGTTCGACTCAATTACAATCCCGTGCCATGTAAATGTGGATGAAGAATGGCATAAACCGATGAAGAAGTTCAAGGGATTGTTTCGAAAATCAAAGATTGATATCCTATTTCCTTCAGACCCACGTCGTCCCGAAAAGAATCACTTACTCGCTCTTAGAGTTGGTGAAGAACTTGAGACGAGAGGTTGGAAAGTAGGAATTACAACATTAAAAAAACAACCTCGCTCAATGGTTTGGGACCGGATGTTAGCGGCTGATGTTTGCCTAATCACTTCAACACGAGAATCTGGGCCCCTTGTCGCAAAGGAAGCGATTACATGTGGCTGCCCAGTGGTAGCTGTAGACGTTGGAGACATGCATGAATGGATGGATGTTTATCCGGCAGAAGTAGGTCCTTTGGCAGATGCAATCGAGAAGCGATTATCCGAGGGGCAAGAGGTCACTCTTCCTGCAAATAGTCAGTTTGAGAACGCAAAAATTCAATGGAATTCCATGCTGGAATCACTGTGAGTAAGCCGATTAGAGCCAATGGGCTTCCAATCGAGAGCAAATAGCAACACGCCACGCAAAATAAGGCAAGGCCGTCACTCATTCTTTCTTCATCTCCGCAGAGCAATTTGGAGCATGAGAGCATAATCGAACAACCGATTACGCTGGCCCAAGCGGCCCCCATCACTCCATAATCAGGAATTAGTAACCATCCTGCAACTCCTGCTGCTAAAACCACCACTCCGATGAGAGAAGTAAATCGCCATGGGTTGTGACCTGCTTGTAGAGCAACATACCAAGGAATAGACAGCAAAGTCATCGCCCAACCGGCTAACAATATGTCGAATACTTGCACTGCATCAACATAATTTGAATCGAAGAATTGTGGAATCGAAAAAGAAACGATTAGATGGCCCGCTATTAGACCAATCGGCAAAATCACAATGGTCCAATGGTGCGCAACTAGCATCCGATTGGCAAATTTCTCTGGTTCCTCTCTCGCCTCACCCAAGAAGGGCAGTAAAGCCGCTCGCATTGCTTGCGGTAACATCAGTCCAGCAATCCATGCTAATTGTGCCACATGGTACAGACTAACATCATCATAGGACGCTAGTCCGGCTAGGAGGAATTTCTCAAGTTTGGTGACATAAGGTAAGATGCCTAAAGTCACGGCGAATGGAAGCGCAGAAATCAGTAGAGATTTGCTTGAATTCCAATCTTCCGGCAAGGCATCATCTCCATCCCTTGCAAACCTCTCTCCAATCCACAAAGTTCCAATTAGAGAAATAAAAACACCAATTGAAAATCCACACGCATAAATCGTGGGAGAATCATAGTCATTTACGAAGAAAATCCAATAGAATCCAGTTGTGATTACGCGCTCAATTAATTTCAAAATCGACTCGATTCTAGCTTCACCCAACGCTCTCAACATCGCTTTGTGTGGATAGGACATAATGTGGCCAAATGCAATAACTGCACAAGCCAACAATAATCCCAGAGGAGCATCATCCCAAATTGATGTAGAAACGATGGCGCTACCTAACAAGAAAGGAATGGCGATCAACGCTTGTAACTTCAATATGCGCCTTACAGCTCGACGGCTAGCGCCTGGTGAGCGAGGGATATCACGTGCGATAATTGTTGGAAGCCCAGCATCGATGAGAATATACATTGTTGCAAAGGCGTCGAGGATAACAACAAGTAGGCCGTAATCCGACTGCAGCAGCGCCTTTGCAAGGATAACTTGCCCAATCAGCCCGAAGATGATGGCCAAGCCATCTGAGGACGCCAGCCACACGGTATCTCGTGCAAGTTTTGGCCTCCGCATGTTTGGTCCAATAGGACAATGGTTCAAAGCACAGCCCCTTCTGCGCTATACCATGGTGACCTGCGAGTGGCTCGAGGAAGAAATCCGTGGCGTTCTTCCAGATTGCGATGTTGAGGCCATAGATCTCAATGGAACTCAAGACCATTTTCATATTCGTATCATATCTGAATCATTCGATGGAATGCGCCCATTGCAGCGCCAAAAAATAATTTTGAATCATTTCAAACCATATATCCCAAGTCCAATTCATGCAATCGACCTCAAGTGTATGACCCCTGCGCAAGCTGAAACTGCAGGAGATACAGTATTCCATCCACATGCTGGAGGAACAGGAATCCACATTAAGCGGATTCAAAAACACCAAAACAAGGAGTGAGACAAATGGACTGGACACCTGAAGAATTGCAAGCAATAGTAGACGAACATGCCCTCGTTCTATTCATGAAAGGAGAACCTGGAGAAGCACAATGTGGTTTCTCCAACCGTGCAGCGCAAGTTATGCAAGCATTAGGAGAGCCGTTTGCTTCGGTCAACATTCTAAGCGATCCACGTGCAATTCCTTCGGTCTGTGCATGGTCTGATTTTCCTACAATGCCGCAGGTATTCGTACACGGAGAATTGATTGGCGGGTCTGACATCGCTCTTGAGATGTTGAATGATGGAAGCCTTCGTGAAATGTTCGATGCCGGAAAGGCCGACTAAATTGGTTGCAGTGGTGATTGCTGATGTTATTGCAAAATATTCCCTGTATACAAATACAAAAGGACAAATGTCAATTTCACACATTATCTCTGTCGATATTTACTAAGCAGATAGTTCACTATCATTCACTTAAAACGCGACGTGGTTAGATTTAGTCCGACTAATACTAGTGGGTGCTAGAAATATCTCAAGAAAGAATATATGTATTACAATCGAGGACCAAACATGTTGGAATATCTTTCTCAT
>CAZEXE010000088.1:3510-4439 GCA_964516645.1 uncultured Candidatus Poseidoniales archaeon | reverse complement strand
CCTAATAGTGAGTCGACGACCGAGAAGAATTCAGAACGGTCATTCTCACTTGCTGATTCAGGCGCAGAAGCAACGTTTCGGTACACTTCAAAGCCCTTTGATTGGGTGAATGCAGTAACTTCGTCCTCAGGCATTTCTCCCAAGAATGAATCAATGATTGAAACGAAATCTGGGAACAAATCATCCTCGTCATCATCTGCGACTTCTGCAACATGTGACTCCTCTTCGTAATCCTCCTCAACCTCTTCCTCATCATCACTTGCGAGGAGTTCATCTAATTCTGCCTCTCCAGCAATGACTGCCTTGATCAACTTTCTATCAGTCATCAATGATTCCAATGACGGACGTAGTTCACGTAGAAGTTGCCTATCTCCTTCCTCCTTAGCGGCTTGATATTCAGGCTTAAGTCTCCTTAATTCATCTTCCACAGTCTTGAGTTGGTTGTTGAGTTCAACTAATGTTTCACCATCGAGATGGCTTTCTTCCTCAGCCTCTTGGTTGAGTAATTGAACGGTAGGCGAGTCTCTGATTTCTGCTATTCTATCGTCCCGCTCTTCTTTGCGCATTACGATAATGTCACGATCTAATTCGTGACCAAATCTATCAGAATACCTCTCCAACAAACTTCCAATTTCCCCTTGGCTGATTCTATCTATATGTCCGTAAACTTGCTGTAGTGGCTTGCCACTTTTCTTAGCATATAGTCCCGAATAGGAATCCTCTTCTTCCATTTCAACCACTGGTTCTGGAGCAGGACTAGGGGGTAGAGCTTCGATTGCCGGCTTTGGGGGTGGAGTAACAGGTGCAGCTGCAGATACAGGCGTGCTAGCAGGTGGAGGTCCTGCAGGCGAGTTTAGTTCTGGTGGAGCAGGTGGCATAGGGGTAGCACTTGGAGGCATTTCAGGTGCAGGTGGAGGTGGTGCCGGCAT
>CAZEXE010000088.1:0-3500 GCA_964516645.1 uncultured Candidatus Poseidoniales archaeon | reverse complement strand
GGTGGAGCAGGTGGCATTGGCATACCAGGGGGCGGTGGCATAGGTAAAGGTGGTAAGCCTGGAGGAGGGGGTAAATCCTTGCCGTCTTTTTTCTTCCTGCCCAGTCCCATCCTGTGCACCTCAAGTTGTGTGGGAAGTAATCTACCCTTGAACGTTCCCATTGTTAGAACCATACGTAGTATGGTATTTTTACCTACTTTATCAATGCAGCCCATCCTTTCAGTACCAAGAATGTCGCTCCAGCCTCGTGTATTTCAACAACATCTCCCAAGGATGCATCAATAATTCGATTGTCGAATCTTGAAACTGCATCATCAACCACCATTTCTACCTTGACCATTTCATCTCGAGAAAGTGCAATTCCTTCACTTAGACAATCAAACGAATCACTACTATCTGGATCTAATCTCGACAATGGGAATTCTGTAACTCGCATTCCACTTTTCCCATGCAAAGAGCCAGGCCAACGAATTTGACGTCTAGTGTCGATTGTAACTACCTCATCGGTTTCTCCAGCACTACCGAGTACAACACTTGAATCTGCTCGAATAAGATTTTGAAATAGTAGGCCGTGATTATTCAAAGCTGTTAGCCTACCATCCAAAACACGATTCCTACGACTTTCTGCCTGCATTAATTCTGCTAACTTTTCTACGCTTGCTTTTCCTCGTAATCCCTTTATTCCTTCACGGTCCATCATTTCTTGCAACCCAGCAGTCATCGAACGCAACAATCCAGTATCTCCCTGATTGATTAGATCTAATTTATCAACAACAGATTCGATACCCTTTGATACACGCTTAGCCCAGCCGGTAGCATTAGGATCTCTCGAACGTTCCAACAAATCACTTACTTCTACACCCTCACCTCGTATGTGGCTGACTAATTCTCTTCTTGCCTCAGAATCCAAATGGAAAAATTTTGGGTCGCGATAATGCAGATGAAAACCCCTATGGCCTGAAAATGTGACCTGTAAATGTTCTTCTTTGAAACCAAAATCTGGTTCGAGAAAATCATTCCATAATGACCATGCTTGTTCTTGAATTACATCGATCATTGCAGGGAAATCCTTGTCCGTAACTCCTGGCAAGTGGTCGCCATCTAAGTCAAAAATTAAGTCTGCACCTAACCAATCCTTATCTGCCATCTTCAATTCGTGAGGCCTTTTCCAATATGCGGTCGAATAAAAACAGGAATGTTGAGGCCTTTCGCAAACAAATCTCCTTACACCATCCATATCGGAGAATGACTTGTGTCTAATGGGCGTTCCACCACCAAACGGGATAAACATCCATTCCCTAGTACGTAGACGTGGTGGAGTCCACAAACTTGCATTACGGTAGTATTGAGTAAAGCGATGTGCAAACCTTGCCCAGCCGGAAATTATACCACCTCAGAACAAGGAGGACAGTGGAGCCCTTTGAATCTTCACTCTTTCCAGAAGCGGTTTTCTCTTTGAATTTCTACAGTTGCAGTATCTGCACCAGTTGTCGCTACATAGTGTTCCCAGCAATAGTAATCCTTGTCGACAACCATTGCTTCACCAAAAGTTAGCCTAGATCCACACGATTTACATCTTGGTCCAAGTTCACCATTTGGAGCCTGTGCGAGTTCAATATGTTCGTGTGGCATGTCTCTTCCTCGGTTTGGCGTAGGGGATGAAGTCTTTGAATGTGGCGTATCACCAATTGATTTCTACAGGTTCATCACATAATGCGAGTAAATCCAATGCCACTTCACAAGATTCTGCAACTTCAGGTAGAGGGTCAGTCAAAAATTGTTGAAGAACAGGGCGAGCACGTCTATCACCAATAGCACCGAGAGCTTCTGCAGCCTCGTGTCGAACCATGACATGTTCCGATTCATTTTTCAGAACCTCAATTAGACAAGGGACTGCCAAACTATTCTGCATTTGTCCCAAAACATATGCTAACTCATGTCTTAATAGTGCACTACCACTACTAAAACCATCACACAGAGCCATCACAGCATCTCTAGAACGATCATTCCTAAGGGCAAACACTGCTCTCATACGAAGAAACATCTTACAATTTTCATCCAAGAGAGTTTGACGCAAATTTACAACATCAGTTTCATTAGAGGGTGGTGCAGGGTCCACTGAGCCATATTCTGACACACCAGGAACTCTATCTACAACACTCATGGAATCAACTCTCAGGCGCTCCAATAAACTGTAGGCTATCGACATCGAAATTGGAATCGATAAGACCTATTTTTTGTCCTTCTTTCAAGAACATTCGAATTGCTTCACGCCCTTCAGGCTTGTAGTCAATGGTTCGTTCATTCACATACATTGTAACGAATTCACGATTGGTTTCATCGTCAATTCCTCTTCCCCACTTCTTTGCAAATTGTAACGCAACATCTGGATTCTCAATGGAATGTTCTATACTCATTTTTGTGTATTTTGTTACATCTTGCATCATCTGCAATCCTAGGTCTCGTCGAACGACATTACCGCCAAGAGGCATAGGTAACCCCCCGGTCTTTTCATTCCACCATAGCCCTAAATCAACTAATACATCCAAATCGTGATCAACATATGTTAGTTGACCTTCATGTATTATCAGCCCAGATTTGTAAGTACCATCAAGAATATTTGGAATAATCTCATCAAAAGGAACGACTTCATAATCGAGGTCACCCCAACATAACTTGATTCCTAAATATGCACTTGTCTTTAGTCCAGGTATAGCTATTGGGCTGCATTTAGCCTCCTCTAATGTAACTCCTTTTTTGGCCACAATCATTGGTCCATATCCTTCTCCCATAGAGGCACCACAATTCATCAATGCGTAATCCTCGGCAATATCAGGATAGGCATGAATACTCACTGCTGAGACTTCCAATTCCTTGTTAATGGCACGGTGATTTAGAGTCTCAATATCTTGCAATTCATGCACGAAATTGTAACCGGGTGTGGGAAAGGCATTTGTTGTCATTGCATGGAACATGAAGGCATCATCCGGATCTGGAGAATGTCCAATTCTCACAATCGTATTTCCAACATCATCTTTTGGTAAGATTTCGGTCATGTTTTCACCTCATCAATGGCATGCCATACCATACTTTTTCAATCGCCAATAATTGTATGGCCACGGTGTGATGAAACCAGCAAACAACATTATTGGAATTACCCACCAAGTGAGCATTGCCCCACCTGTTAGAAGATAATCAACGATATTCATTGCCGTCTCCATTCCTATCATTGAAATTAAGGACATTCCAATCGCTACTTTGAAGGCTTCTTTCAGTATCATTTGTTTAGACAAAATTATTGTTTCTAGAATTATAGAAGTCATAATTCCATTGAACATTGCCAGCATCATTATGCTCATGGTAGACCAACCGGATTCTGTGAAAATATATTGGAAGGCAGCAATTGTTCCTAAATCACCGATAGAGCATCCTATTAGACACCACATTGTATTGTAAGCGGACTTTCCCCAAACACTGCCATCAGTCCAACTAAAATCCAT
>CAZEXE010000087.1:0-4444 GCA_964516645.1 uncultured Candidatus Poseidoniales archaeon | reverse complement strand
AGTGCACGTAGCCATGACACAAGGCGATGACCTAAGCTGGGCTCTGCTAAAGGTATCCATTGTAGTAGACAGTGGAGCATCAATGACTTGCGATGAAGCAAGTGCTGCTGATGCAACATCTGACTGCTCATGGGCAAAGGACGACGACAACCACTGGAGCACATCCGAAGAAATTACCATCTCCGAAGGCAGCGCAACTGACCTTTGTGATGGAACTGATGGTGGCTGTGATGTTGACGTCACTCTAACCAAGGTCGGTGTCGGTAACGAAGATGACAAGGTCATCCGAACCATTACCGCATACGCTGATGGCGCTAACTGAAGTCAGTAATAACTGATTAAAGAATTAGTATACGAGAATAACTCTCGAATCTGCCTCTCTGGGAACTTCGGCTCCCAGGGAGGCTTTTTTTATTTTCAAAATTAGAGACTATTGCTTTGACAAAGCCTCTCTAACATCTGTATGCTGCTGCCACATGTGCAGACTTTTTCCTTGACCAGAAATAATCAAAGCTACTAGCAAATTTTCTAATCCGCACATTATTACTCCTGCTGTTCTAATTCCAAAGAAGGATTTGTTGAAGCGAGTCAACATCCAAGAAGATAAGCAATATACTTCAATAATCGATAATGCCAACATTAGTGGAGAGTCTGGCAAATAGGTAATATTTCGCAATACAGCCATAATTGCTCCAATTGCAATTGCTAATGGTGAAAGAATGTGCATCCATGCATTTCTTCTCAATATCTTTGCAAAGCGGCCTGCTCTTCGGGAAAACCAATGTGTGCGCTTTCTGGCAAGAAGGCGGATTAATCCTTGTGCTCTGCGAACTTTTTGTCTGCGTTGGCCTTTTGCAAGTAATGGCATTTGGTCACTAAATGTTAGATCCGGGTCTTGAATTGAGCGTAATCCATGCAACCTTATCGCAGTTGCAATTTGTGCATCATCTGCATTTGCAGACAAGTGCAAATCAGAAGGTGAAACCGAACCCGCTCTCCATGCAAGAATTGAACCTTCTAAGAAAGGAGTACTATCATGTGCAGATTCTCCAACTCTAAGAGAAGTATACAATTCTCTGTGATTATTCTCATTATCTAAATCTCCTTCACGTTGAGGTGTGCCGCCTACTGCTCCAATTTGTGGATTACTGAACCAGCGGTTGATACGACCCAAAGCCCCTGGCATCATTGTCGCATCTGCATCGGTCATCACAATTATTCCATCAGTATCTTCTAATTCCTTCAATGCAAGTCCTACCGCTGCAGTCTTTCCTTCCCTAGTTGCCATTGAGATAATTTTGAATGATTCGAAGGCATTGGGAAAATCTTCCAGCCATGCCTTTGCCTTTGACAAAGTTCTATCATCAGATGCTGAATCAACAAGAAGTAGATGCGCTTTGAAATCCTGTTTTGCTAAATTTGCAAGTTTTTTCTCGATAATCAATCCTTCATTCCATACCGGTAATAGAATTGTCATATCCAATCCCGATAATTCTTCAGGGCATTCCAATTTGTGCTTTGACCATTGGCTACAAGACCAACGATGTAAGGCGAATGGAGCAAATCCGATGGCAGCCAATCCAAGTTCGCCATAAGCTAACCACTCTCCTGCCATGACGGGGCCACCACACTAACCTCTCTTCAACAAAACCCATGTTGCTACCAGCATCAATGCTATTGCTAGGTAACATGGAGCGCGTCACATGCGCCGAGTTGTGCACGTGGGCCCATTGATGGCGCCAGGTGGGATGTCATCGGTGATTCAGATACTTGCTGCAAACCCGCCAGAAGGGTGGCGAGCATCGTCTTGCAATACATTTTCTCGACAAGGAGTTAGAAGAAAAATACGCAGGTGGCGTATTGCAAAAAAAGAAATCAAGACTGGTGATTTTGATATCGTGCACATCCATAGCGCGGCTGATTGGTCTTATCGGCGCAAGTTGTCAATTGCCAAAGTTGCAAATGCTCCAGTGATTTTTCACATTCATTCCGGGAAATTCGATATCGATGCTAAATCCGATTTAAAGGAATACCAAGTTGTATGCCTCTCACAATCTTGGAGTGAAAAACTGAAGCCACTAATTGGTGAATCCATATCCGTACCTAACCCGGTTGAACCTCAATTATCTGAGGGAATTGAAAGGAAAGGGTTCACATTACTCATGGGAAGAAATGACCCTGTAAAGGGTCATGAATTCGCCTATTCATTGGGGCTAAGTGATCTAAGGGTAACCGGTGTTGAAAACTCCCCCGACGGAGTTACTGCTTTGGGTTGGGTAAGTGAGGAAGAAAAATGGAGATTATTGCAAACCGCAGGTTGCCTAATCGTTCCTTCAGGATTTGAAGGACAACCCATGGTGATTCTTGAAGCGCTTTCTGCGGGGTGTCCAGTAGTTGCTTCAACCAATGTTCCAGACCTACCGAATTGTGTGAAAACTGTTAGCTTGAGCGACAAGCAAGGTTGGGTTGATGCAATTGCAAACCCAATTACAGAAGGCTTGCAAGAGGCTGTCACAAAGCACCATATCGATATTGTTAGTAAACAATGGGGCGAAATCTATGACAAGATTATCGATTCTAATACGTCTACTGAATGAGACCATGATAATCTCTCTTCTGCATACGCTCTGGATTCTTTTTGTAGTGCGGTTAACAATTGCCTATCCAAAGAAATAATCCAAGAAACCGTTCGAGCGATGAATTGCTCTTGAGGGAATAATTGTAACCAATCACCAGAATCTTCGATTTGGTGTCCTTCGTGTTCTATTCCGCAAACAACCATCCCACTAGCAAGATATTCAGAACGTTTGAGTGGGCTTGCAAGATTCCAAATTTTATTCTCTGGCATAGGTAATAATCCAATATCATAATTCGAAAGTAATCCCGCTAGTTCATCTTGAGGTTTTGCTTCTGTAACTTCAAGTCCGTGCATTCCAATTTTTTTCAAACGATTCACAGCATTACCAGAACCATGAATGTGCATAGTTGCTTCAATTCCATTAGAATGCAATCCTGCGAGTATCATAGGAAGTACCATCACTCCCCTATTTACGTCAACACGGCCATGATAAACTAATTTGATTGGACCCTCCTTTTGTCGTGATTGAAATAAATCAAGGTCCACTCCTGCCGGAATTATTCCAATGGATGCTTTTGGTGTTTGGGTATTATCTGCCACAAATTTACGATGTGCCGGACTAACTACAGTACCCCTAATTGCACTGGACCAAGCCTTATACCACGGTCTCCATTGGAGTTTTGCAAAAATCCCACTGTCTGCAGGTGGGCTTCTGTCCATCAGAATTACAGGTGGTTTGATTTTCTTGGCAATAGCGAAAATTGACCAATCAATCAATACGATATCTGCGGAATTAAATTCATTAAGCCTATTGCTAAGATTTTTTACAACGCTTGACGCTTGAAAACCGCGCCTCTTACTGCGTACAATTGGATGATGTGTAAATGCATTTCCAACCGATTTGCCTGGTGAATAAAGATCAACAGAATGTCCTTTAGCAACTAATCCATTCGCAAGTTGAATCTGGGTTGTTGAACATAAATCGAGTCCCAAGAATCTTGAAGAAAGCCAAACAATTTTCACGAAAGGCCCTCCTTTAGCGAAACTAATTCTCCAACTGGTAATACGCTGAGCAAACGAGAAATATCTGCGATTGATGTGTGAATATCGCCTGATCTTTCTTCCCCAAACAAAGGAGTTTGCATTTCCGGATTGAGTTCTTTCAAAATCTCAATCAATTCGAGTAATGATGTCCCTTTACCAGATGCAATATTCATCTCACTAGGTAACCTATCAATATCTAGAGCCAAAGAAATTATTCTAACCAAATCATGCACATGAATGAAATCTCTAACTTGAGTTCCGTCTCCAAAAATCGTGCATTCCTTGCCTAATTCAATCGCTTTCTTGAATGCAGGAATGACTGCCGCGTATCCTCCTTCAGAAGATTGGCCTGGGCCATAGACATTGAAAAACCGCAAAGAACATGATTCTATCTCTGTTTTTCTAAACATCTCTTCTCCAATGATTTTAGAGACCGCATAAGGAGATTGAGGAATTAGAGGGGCCTGTTCGCTCACGGGAATTTGTTCACAATCTCCGTATATAGCCGCGCTAGATGCGAAAATGATTCGTTTGACACCTGCCGCTTCTGCGGCCGAGATTAATGACGCAGTGCCGTCAACATTCACCGATAGAGTTTCATCTGGATTCTCAATTGAACGAGGAACTGAAATTTGGGCTGCCAAATGAACAATTGCATCGATTCCATCAAATTGCAAAGCATCCCTAACGTCTGCTGTAATACATTCCCAAGGATGGCCGCCAGTGTGAATCACATCTAAAGAAACGACTTGGTGGCCTGAATCGTGCAAATACTGGCAAAGATGGGTGCCGATAAAACCGCCACCACCGGTAACCAGCACG
>CAZEXE010000086.1:0-4534 GCA_964516645.1 uncultured Candidatus Poseidoniales archaeon | reverse complement strand
AGTAGTAGGGATTGGGCGGCTAAGGGGACTTACCTCCTTGGTGTTAAAGCGGTAATTGCAACTTCATTCGAGAGAATTCACAGATCAAATCTTGTTGGAATGGGGGTTCTTCCTCTGACTTTCAAGCAAGGCGAAGATGCAAATTCTCTTGGCCTTGACGGCACCGAATCTTTTGACATTCCAGTAACAGATGATGTTCAAGCTTTACAAGAATTAGTTGTGACCGCTATGCGGGGAGATGGCACAACTATCGATTTCACAGTTGATGTAAGGTTAGATACACCAGTTGAAGTCGAATATTACCGCAATGGTGGAATTCTCCACACCGTGTTACGTAATTTGATTTGACCAATACTAAATACACGAAAATTTTAGGAAAATAGTGATAGATATGAGAATAAAGGCCCTTTCAATCGCTTTATTGATGTTAATTTCTGCAATTGTTCCTATTGTAACTGCAAATCCAATCGTTGCTGATGAATTTGAATTCTTTCAAACCGAGGTAATACTTCACCCAGGTTTGAATGAATCAACAGCCATACCTCATAATGCTGGATATCGGGTCGATTCGGCATCATTTGATTGGGAATTGTCACCAGAAATAGTTGACGAATCTTGGACAATGGATATGGCGACATATTCTACTTCAATCGGAAATGCAACCAATTTGACTTCAACGTCAAATGGGCTTATTCTAAATCAATCTACAGTTGGACCATCTACGGCTGGAACTGCACAACTTCATTTATTCAACAATTCAAATTTACAAGGATTCCATGCATATGACACTTTACAATTATCATGTGGAATTGTTAGTTGTGGTTCAATTACTGCTACTGGAAATTTAACGATTCATGCAAATGAAGTAATCATCGACTCTTTTACTAGTATTGATGGAAGTGATCTAGTTACCTCTTACCTTGGAGACGGTGGTTCAGAGTCCGCATCCAGTAGTTGGACTGGAGATGGAGCAGGTGGTGGAGGTCATGCTGGTGCAGGAGGCAATGGTGGCGGTTCCTCATCCAATGGCGGTTCATCGTATGGAAATGGCACAGAGCCTGGCTCCCCCGGTGGAGGAAATTCACATCCGAATGGTGCATCAACTCTTGGTGGAAATGGCGGCTCAGTAATTACAATAGTTGCAGGCTCAATCACAATTAATGGTTCGATTTCGACAGATGGCGGCGCAGGCGATAATGGCCCGGTTCCACCTAATGGTGGCAACGGTGGCAATGCTGCAGGCGGTGGCTCTGGTGGCTCAATTGTTCTCAAAGCAAACACCATTTCAATCGGCTCGAATGGAATAGTTAGTTCCACAGGTGGTGATGGCGGAGATGGTGCAGATGCAGTTTGGCCATCAGGACCTTCCCTTTTCCTTTACCATGGAGGTGACGGTGGCGGAGGCGGCTCTGGTGGATTCATTACTATGACTACTACTTCAAGCGGATTAACCAACTCTGGAACTGTTGATGTTTCAGCAGGTTCAGGTGGCGATTACGGTCTCAAATTGGGAACTGGTTCAGATGGGACTGCAGGATCAAATAGCGTGGCAGGAAACACCTCATATTCGACTTTCCCCGGATTCATTTCTAGTGGCAATATTACCTCAAATTATGGTAGCTTTTTGATTCCAGGTCTCGGAGATGATGAAATTGTAGAAAGGGCATGGTTGAATACTACTGCATCGGTTCCAGCAGGTGCTGTATTGGACATGAAATACAATTACACAATAAATGGAGTAGATTGGTCTGGTTGGCTAGATGGCAACCTTTCATATCAGGAATTACCACGTTTTACCAATATCAGTTTCCTTTATGATTTTGAGAGGTCGAGCACTGGGGTCTCTCCAATTCTGACCGCTATAGTTGCGGGTCAAACACATATTGAACACATGGAGAATCTCAGTATAGAATTAGAAGGTCAAACTATTCTAGACCCTCTCGTACATCAAATGCCGATTGGTTGGCTAGAGGAAGGCGGCTTTTCGCCAACGGCAACAGGGGTTGATTTGTGGGTAGATGTTCCATTGAACGGAACAGCGATTTCTGACTTTGCAATGTGGATGGAGGTGGAGCCAGGATTTACTGGAAATATCACAGGTACATTCGATAGCGGACACACAATTTCATGGTCCTCGGCAGATGTTGTTGCTGGAGGAATCGACCTAATTATTCCAATGAATGTGGTGCAAAATGAATGGCCAACAGTTTACAATTCAACCTCTGAGGGCATTGATTGGGCGGTTTCTAACTTTAGTTTGACATTTTCAAATCTTTCAACATTCACAATTACAAATATCAGCTTCCACCACACTCTCAATGGTAATCTCGAATTTTCCTCTGAAATGGAAGCCCATGCAATTTCACAATGCGGCTCGTGGTACGATGCTACAGAATCATGCCTTGATGAATATTCTATTGATGTCAAAGGTGACCCCGAAGGTGAGATGTGGAATCAAACATTAGAACTCAGCAGCTTGAATATTGAATGGGTTGATGATATCGAACCCCAAATTCAATCGGTTTCACATAAGGTCAATGGAGTGGATGATGCTGATGCTAGAAATGGCGAATCTATCGTAGTAATAGTACATGATAAACTTGCAGAAGATGGCTTACAAGGCAAAATTTGGGCACACACCTCTCCCGTTTCAACTGAAAGTGAACTTGTGAATATTACCAATAATCCATTGGTTTGGAATTCGCAAATCCAAGGATATTGGGGAAGTGTTTCTACTTACCAACTGGATGCAAGCACCGACCACACTATGTGGTTCAGTGTTGAGTTATCCGATGCGCAAGGCAACTCAGTAACACTGTTAAATGCAGATTCAATAACAGTATTACCGGCTATTCCTTCGGTTAGTCAACTTGCGATAATGACTGTTGATGGTGAACTTGCTGAAAATAGTAGTTTCAGCACTCCTGATAATCTTAGATTCTTAGTAAAGGACGCTAATGATAGAAGCGACCTCAATGTCGAAATAGAATTGGATTCAGAATCGTCAACTCAGATCCTTCAGATGGTATGGAATTCTACAGATTCTGTTTATTCTGTAACTTGGGAACCTGAGTATGCGGACCTCGGCTCATGGGATGTAGAGGTTTATGCCGAGGAGCCAAATGGTGGAGATATTGATGAAGATGGGTTACATAATGGCATAGATGCCACTTTTTATCTCATAGATGGTATCCCTCCAGTAATACTTTCAGCAACATCAACCGAGACTACCGACGAAGTCAGAATCGATGTCCAGTGGGAAATAGAACCGGGAGATGCGGTAAGTGTTTGGGCTATCATTTTCGGGCCCAATGGTGAGAATATTGCAACCAAAATCATCGATCAAACCAGTAATGGAATCGGTCATGCAATACTGGACAAAAACATTCTATCTCCTGGCGCATATACCGCTGAAATTCATGTGAGAGATAATTTTGCTAATGAGGTTAATACTACGATTAATTTGGTTGATATACCAGTCCCTCTACCAGTAATTAATTCTACAAATGTAAACTTATCAATAGATGGAGAGAACCTCATTTTATCTGGCGATGTAATTTTTAGAACCGGTGAAGGGACTCTAAATTGGATTGTAGATGATGAAGTGTGGCTTGTAACTCCAATAATGGATGGCACTCTTTCCGAACTTCTTTCATTATCAAATCTGAGTAATTCTTCTCACAATATTACTATGGAAATATGTAGCATTGATGAATGTGAAAATTATTCGCAAATCGTTAATGCAACGCCTTGGTGGACTATCCAAATCATTGCATTTTGTAGTGAAGCCAATTGTTCTTCAACCAATGCAGGAGATTATTCCACTACCTTGCGAATGATTAGTTCAAAACCCTCTGTTGAATACAATTGCAACGAGGTTGTAGTCGATCCTTCACTAACCGTAGATGTCTCTTGTATGTTGAAGGATGGAAAGGAAGTTGGAGACTATGTTCTGGATTGGCGTTTAGAAGCTCAAGATAGAGACGGATATTGGCTAATGCTCAAAGAGGGCACACATACATTCACAGTTGCTGAACCCGAACCTGAACCAGAACCTGAACCAGAGCTAAACGATAATGAGGACTCAACCGATGATGAGTCAAAGTCAATCATCACTCCTGTTACTCTAAGCATCCTTGGTGCAGTTGCCCTAATTATCGCTGGACTACTCTTCTTTGTATTCCGAAATAGAGGTGAAGAAATTTTCGACAAAGAGGAAGTTGATTTTTCGATACCATCGGCTGAAACAGAACAATTATCAGCGATTGAACCAATGCCAATTACCGACTCGACTGCAGACTATGTTGCTACAGTTGAGGAGTCGGGAGAGCCAATAGGTGTGGCTCCAGAGATTATTAGTTCGTGGGAAGAATTACCTGGTGGCGGCCAGTATCATCAGAGGGATGATGGCACATGGTATGAAACGCTTGATGGCGTTTGGTGGTGGCAACATCCTGACGGCAGATTCGAAAGGGTCTGACCGGTGCATTGATGTCCCCCCACCCGTAGGGTGGGTACATGCAGGAGTTGAGTG
>CAZEXE010000085.1:0-4554 GCA_964516645.1 uncultured Candidatus Poseidoniales archaeon | reverse complement strand
GCCTTCGATGTTATCGCAATCGGCCTTTTTCATTTGCCCAATAAATTGTCGAGCATACGAAGATAGGCTTTCGACATATCTTCTCTGCCCCTCTGCATAAAGAGTATCAAACGCTAAGGACGATTTTCCGGAGCCTGAGACTCCTGAAATTACAACAAATTGTCCGCGGGGAAGTTTGACATCGATGTCTTTCAGATTGTGCGTTCGTGCGCCACGAACTTCAATCCAGCCATCGTCCCCTGGCTTTGGCATGATTCGTATCGGTTAGTCAAGAGTTCTTGAGTCCTTGCCTTTTATTCTGGACCGAAGGGGATTGGGGCTTCGAATCGAACAGGGTCGTCGCTATCCGGGTGTAAGAATTCTAACGAGCTTGCATGAAGAGCAATTCTGCCTATTGGGTTACCGGTTGCCCCATGTGCTTCATCACCCACTACGGGGCAGCCAAGATTTGCTAATCCCACTCTAATTTGGTGACGCCGTCCGGTCTTGATTGTTAGTTGAACAAGGCTAGCAAATTCGTCGCTGTCTTCAACATTGTAATGTGTAATTGCTTGTTTTGCTTGTGGATGGTTTTTCTTTACTGCTTTCACTCTAAGGAACTTGTCTTCTAACAGCCATTCGTTGATCGTGCCTTTTTCTTGTAGTAGTTTGCCTTCGACTAATGCGTGGTAAATTCGGTGAACTTCTCGGTTTGCAAATTGTTCCTGTAAGTACTCTTTGTGCCATTTGTGCTTTGCAAAAATCATGACTCCGGATGTTTCTCTATCTAAGCGATGAACGATAAATGCCCACGCTTTCTCGCTTTGGTTTTTTAGATAGTCCACTACTCTTGAATGGAGTGTGTCGGGTTCCATCTTATCGGTTGATACCGAAAGTAGGCCTGCTTGTTTGTTGACCACTATTATGTGTTCATCCTCAAACAAAATTTTGATTCTTGAATGTTGTTTTTTTGGTTGTGGTGGAGGGGAGGTTTCTGCTGCCGCGTCTTTATCTGAAACGGTGACAGTATTACCTGCTTCAACAATATGTTTCGCTTTGTGAATAATTTCTTCGTTGACCATAACTCGGCCCGCAGTAAGCATTTTTCGCAAAGTGTTCCGCTTTGAATTGGGGTAGATTTTTGCAAGCGCCTCAATCAATTCGGTGTCTTGTTCAATTTTCATTATCGCACCTCACAAAAACATTACTTCAACCGCGTCTCCAATCGAATATTCTTGACCTGGTTGTAAGATAACCATGCCTTCACTCAATGCCATACTAGCTAAATTACCCGAACCCTGATGGATTTTTTGATGAGCGGATAGTCCGCCTTCTCCCATTTCGAGACTTACTCTTCGGAGAGTTAGGCAATCCTTCGTTGGTTTCACTTCCGTTGCTAATTTGGCGACTGCTCTTGATTCAATTGGGCCGTTTGCTTGAGTTGTGTGACGAATCCATGGGGCTACTAGCATTCGGAAGACCACGTGAGAACTTACTGGGTTTCCTGGCAGGCCAAAGAGTGGTGTGTTATTCCATAGGCCGAATAATGGTGGTGAGCCGGGGCGAAGTTTTACTCGCCAAAAATGCAAGTCTCCTTCTTCTTCCATAATTCTGCGAACAAGATCCCATTCGCCCATCGAAACCCCTCCACTGGTCAGAATTATATCGAATTCTGTTGATGCTTGATTCAGAGTTTGTCGCAGGTCTCCAAGTGTGTCTCCAACACAATGAAGTCGTGTTGGTTCATGGCCTAACCACTTCACTAAACCAGATAATCCGAAAGAATTTGATTCGTAAATTTCTCCTCTATCAAGTTCTACTCCTGGTTGTTTTAATTCATCACCAGTCGAAATTATTGCAACCTTTAATCGCTTGATAACTGGAATTGAAGAGTGGCCCATGGTGGCACAAAGGCCGACACGAGAAGGGGTGAGGTGTGTGCCTGCTTGTAGTGCAACCTCGCCTTTGGTAAGATTCTCTCCCTTCTTGCGAATGAAATGTTTCATCGACGGCTGTTGTAATGTCACCACATCCTCCTCAGTAGATGTTAATTCTACTTGAAGAATTGAATCGGTTCCATTTGGGAGTGGCGCGCCAGTCATAATTCGAACCGCTTGGCCCTCTCCAACGGTAATATTGTCTTCTTGGCCTGCTGCTTGAATTGTACCGATGATTTGTAATTTGGCTGGTGAATCTAATGTGTCTTCATACCTCATAGCAAAGCCATCCATCGCAGAATTATCGAATGGTGGGTCATCCACCAATGATGGTAAATCAACAGCTAAGATTCTGTTATGGCATTCATCAAGGCCAACTCTTTCCACAACTGTTTGTACCATGGTTTGTTTGCAAATATCGAGTGCTTGGTCGAGTTCAATGAAGTATGGAAGCTCGCCCATAATTTTACCACGGGGTGGTAAGCCTTGACTTTCTCGGTCTTAGATTAATGAAATGAAATCCCAAATATATCTTAGTAAACTAAGAGATACTGCACAAAGAAAAACGCCAGTTATTACTGACTTTGAGAAATATTTTATTGCATATTTTGCTCCAAAATATGCGCACGAAAAGGCCATAGCTGGAATTATTATTGCAGGAATTATTCCTGTAATTTCCAAGATCGTATCGATATTCTTGTTTAGAATAATGTGGCTTAGTAGTGCCACAGGAACGATTGTTGCACCGATGAGATAACTGGTCCCTGCTGCCTTGTTTGCATCCATTTTGAGGATTGAACGGTTTAGTGTCACAAGTATTGCCCCTCCTCCAATTCCCAATATTCCAGAAGAGGCTCCAGCAAATGCTGTCCCCATACGATACTGGTTTGTTTTTTGTGAAATTTCGATTTCTTGCTCTTGGGTTTCTTCAGAAGTTAACGATCTGCGGATTGTTCTCTCAATCACCAAAGCAAGAATCATAGCAGCGAATAATTTGATTCCAATATCTCCAATTGAAGATAATAGAATTCCAGACAACACTACTCCAATTATTGCAGCAGGAATTGCAGTAAGTCTACCGATGTTTGCCACTTTATTATCAGCATGTCCAGAACCAGAATGGGCAAGACTGCTGCCTAATGCGACCATGAAGACTAGGCTTAGTGATGCTACAACCGCTTCTTGCATTTCCCACTCTAATATGTAATACAAAATCGGAACGTAAAGAACGCCTCCTCCAAGGCCCAATGGGCTGAATACAAGCGCAACTAATAGTAAGCAAACTACTGCGGTTATTGTTAAGAAATCCACAAAATCACTCCTTTTTGAGGATAAAATGCTCGGGCTTAGGAGAAAGTGGGCGTTTGAACCAGAGGGGTCTTCTCTCTCCCCGCGGGTGGGTTTCTCTCTGCTTTGCCCACTCATTCCATTTCTTGTAATGAGCCATAGATTTCTCCATGTCTACTTCTACATCGCCATACATTTCATCTGGCCCTGGCTTGGAAAGCCAAACTTTCTGCAACCAACAATGTGCACCACTTATTGGATCGGGCTGAACTGCGTGAGTGATATTTTGGTGAACTCCGCCATCTCTCCACCATATTCTCTTGGTGTCGGGGTCTTGAGAATCAAACGATTCTACGCCACTGACCGTGCGCATCCGCATTTTGCCATCACCTCTGTCTTCGATTTTGACTTCATTAGTCATAAATCGATTTCCTGCATCTTGTTTTCGCCTCCATCTGCCGATGTGGTGGCTACAACCAATTACACCAGGTTTGATGCTTTCAGTAACCCATACTTTATCGACAAACCAACCAATTTCAGTACGGATTTTTAGAAGTTCTCCTTCCGAAACTCCGAGTTTGGCAGCATCATTAGGATGAATCCAAATTGGGTTTTTGTGGGCGATTTCAACAAGCCATTTTGCGTTTGCACTTCTGGAATGGATGTGTTGTGGTAATCGGAAGTTTGGTAATAAACAATATTCGTTTTCTCCTTCTAATTTACTTGGATGTACATGACTATTGATTTTGTAATGTGGTATTGCGTGTTCTGGATATCCAAATTCTATCATGGTCTTGGAGTAAAATTCTTGCTTGCCGCTTGGTGTAGGCCAGCCTTCTTCTTCGTATTTCTTGTAAGTTGATTCCTCGATCAGGAATGCTCCGTGCTTGCGCATATAGTCGAGTTCGCTCAATCCTTCTTCGCTAGCAGCTTCGCTTAGGCCGGGCACTCTCTCAAACGTGTATTGGTAGTATTCGTCAATAGTAATCTTCTCTCCGGGACGATATGGGCTCATGAAATGCTCTCGAATACCCATTGTTCCGTCGTCGATTCGCCAAGATAATTCATTCCAAAATTCATCTTCTTCCCAAACCATCCCTGGGTTTACTTCGTGGGTAAATTCTACTTCTTTGCCTTCCCTTCTTGCAAATTCTCGTAGAACCGGTTGTCTAAATGCTACCCACTTTCCTGAACTTGTGGCATAAGAATTGATGTCGTGCCTCTCCGAAGCATGTCCCATCGGTAATACATAATCTGCAAAGAATGCTGTTTCATTCCATGTTGGTGTTAGTGCGACGTGGCAGCCTATGGCTTCCTCATTCTGTAACATCTCCATCCATGAAAACCCATC
>CAZEXE010000084.1:1433-5090 GCA_964516645.1 uncultured Candidatus Poseidoniales archaeon | reverse complement strand
TCTGGCAAATCAACTCCGATTAGTGTGGACATCTGCTCTTCAATTCCAATAGCGTCAGAACCAATCCACTGGGCCAGATTTACCATTCCCGGCTGATTCATTACATCATGGTCTAGGCTTGGCCCAATGTACACACGCATGGGCCAAACTTCCTCATCCTTAGGATAGCCATCAGGGTCAACAGAGGTGGCAGGGTCTCCATGGGGAGCACCTCCGCCGCCTGGCCAATTAACTCCCGCCATATCGAGATTGACATAGTTGGTAACTTCGACATTTGGATTATCTTCCTTAACCCAATAATCTGTCCAATAATCACTTCCACGTTTCCCACCTTCTTCTCCAGACCAGAGACAGAACACCATTGTATTGCGAGTTTTGTAACCACTCATTGCTTCAGCTACAGTCATCACCATACTAGTTCCCGCAGTATTGTCATAAGCACCTACGCGGGTTCCATAGGTGCGGGAGCCTGTAATGTGTGGATCTATCAATATTGCATTTGCAGGAGGCGCAACATCAAAGTGAGCACCAAAAACCATCCACTTGTCAGCATCAATTTCTCCCCATCGATATCCACAGATGTTGTAAGCCTCTGGATTTTGTTTGCCAAAAATATCAGTGAATTCAAACCGATGAGTCATCACTTCAAGCCCAAAACTTTCGAGGGTTTGGATTAGGTAAAGGGCACTATCTTCGTATGCAGGATTGCCTTGACCAGCCCACCTATTTAGGTAGCCAACCGCAAGGTCCGGCTCGACAGGGTCTGGAGTTTCATCTGTAAGCATAGAGAGGTAATTGTAAGTGGTTCTACCATTAACAACACCGGTAGAATGGCGACCTCCGTCTGCTTCAGAATAAGCTGCAGCGTGCGGCCTATCTACAGATAGTCGAATTGCGAACACATCTCCTCCATTATTGTTTGACGCAGAAACAACATCCAGCGAAGAATTAGTTGAAACCCTCGAAATTCCTTGATTATCATCGCTTTCATAACCATCTCTTGCATACCACGTTCTCCATGACTCATCTAGGTTACGAATAGGCCAATCTTCTCTTCCATATTCTCCGACTAGAACGACTGCAGTGTCGGTTCTTGGAGGAGCTAATACCGTTAACAACACAGATTTTCCAGCCTTGATATCAACGACGGTTGAATTTTGAACAAACCCTGTTTCTTGGTTTAGAATAAGGTAAGGAATAAACGCAGATAGATCAGAATCTGCGGAAACGGTTAATCCTTGGAAAACGCCTCCAATCAGAACACTGGGCGTTATTGTTACATCCGTTTCAGAAAGTGAAGAATCAACCTCCTCTCCAAAACAACCACTCAGTGGAGCGAGGCAAAATAGCAAAGCGAGAAACCCCGCTACTATTGGCCGCTGCATGCCCCTCCGTTGACGCAACCCCTTCTCAATGCTACTATTAATTGAGAAAACAGCAAAACAAAGGATTGATAATCTTCTAAGTGCAATTATATATTGAGAATAATGGTAATGACCGCCCCACTTATTCATGAATTACTGAGAAAGAAAAGATGTGCTAAAGGCGTTTGCCGTCCAAAAAGAACCAGTTATCTTTGGGCAAAAATGGTTAGGTCTGAGCAGGATGATAAAACACCTGTAATCGAGGGATAAGCCAATTATTCGTTGGCCAACTCTTCATTCATTATGGCGAATTGGGCGCCCAATATGATCAATAGAAATATTCCGAATAAACTAGGTCTTGGAAAGGCAAACTCGGCTCCAAATGATATCAACAAACCGATTTCCATTACTACAACTCCGGCAATAGAGCATACTAGAGGTATCATTGATGTGTGCCATCGATATTGGTAAGAGCGGTATGCCATTTGCATACTAACTTCGAGTTTTCCAGCATCGGACATGTGGTGCACGATTCTGAACACAAGATGGGTAATTTGTGAAACAATGGCTACAATTGCAAGAAGCATGAAAATTATACCGAATATAGCCAGAACCGAATCCCCACCCTCGCCAAAGAAGGTGAACCAACTGGTACTTGCACTGAATCCGTACAATGATGCCTTCATCCCAAATGGGCTCGCATCCAGGAATCCTCCAACCGTTAACCATCCAGAGAACATTCCAATTATCAACATCAATCCACCAGCGCCGTGAAGTGCATGTGAGCCTGCTTTGATACCGCTCATGGGCTCAGAATCCGACTTTGCCCTTGCTTTGGGCTTTTCACCCCATTCGAATTCTCCATCACAATGAGGGCAAGAAAAATCTCCATAAGCATCGTCATCAAGCTCAATTTCTTCTTCACAATGAGGACAGAGAATTTCCACCATGTAACAAGTTTCGAGGAGGGTGTAAAGAACATTGCCCCGACAGGTTCTGGCAATATTTACAATTCGTTTGGAACCGGAGTTTGGTCCATGTGTAAGAAGGCATAGACCGCCCACCAAGTTACAATGTCCCACGAATGAACTAGATTCGCTTCTCCCGTAGCATTGTCCGTTTGCATGTATTCTTCCATAGTCTCAAGTTTATCACACGTTTTGTGATAGCACGGATAACCATCTACAACACCATTCCAACCTAATGTTGCAACACCGATGTCTTGGAATGGCTGATGGTCGCTTCTTGCGGTCGGAGATTCATAAATCGCCACAGTATCTTGATAATTATTGTTCCAAAGAGGGCTCTCTCCACCAGCCGCCCACTCGGTGTAACCCCTTTCAATTTGATATGAGAGATCGAAAGCATCAGCGCCAATCCATTCAGCTAAGTGATACATCCCCGGTTGGTCAATTACATCACCAGTGCCATCAGGACCAAGGTATACCGAGAGTGCAAAATCTCCAGGGTAATTTATTCCGGCCATATCTAAGTTCAGATAATTGCTAATCGTAACTCCTGAAGGAATGGCTCCAGTGAATGCACTTGAGCCCCACAAACCCTCTTCTTCTGAAGACCATAAACAGAAAACCATTGTTCTGCGAGCATCAAATTCCGCTAAAACACTAGCAGTTGTCAGGACCATAGAAGTCCCTGCTGTATTGTCATATGCACCAGTTCTTGTCCCATAACCTGTTTCATCTAGGCCGGGAAGTAAGGAGGTAGGTGTTGCGTATGGCGCAATGTCGAAATGCGCACCGAAAACCAACCATTCATCAGGATAAACAGAGCCGGTTTTGTAACCACATACGTTTACTGCCCACAAAACACCAGATTGGAATCTGTGAACTTCAACATCTAGACCGTAACCAACCATCACCCCTTCAAAGTAAGTAATCGCATCTTCATATGCAGGATTGCCGTTACCTATCCATCTGTCAAGATAACCTACTGCACCGTCTGCAGGGTCAAGAAGGTCAGGGGTTTCATCGGTGATGAAATCAACCCACTCATACACATTACGTCCATTCAACCACCCTCCGCTAGCTCCCACACCGTTTTCTTCGGTCAAATCAGACCTTTGTGCGCGAATAGTTTCGAGTTGCTTTACTGCTACATTGCCACCACTCTCGTTTGCAGGAATAATCCAAGGCCACTCCCCGCCAGGATCTTCATTCGTTGAAGCCATTACTGAAGACGACTCATTTGAAGGAGAATCAAGCCAGTTCATCCAAGATTTGTCAGCAGCACGAATAGGCCAATTTTCTCGGCCATAATCTCCAATCAACATCAC
>CAZEXE010000084.1:0-1333 GCA_964516645.1 uncultured Candidatus Poseidoniales archaeon | reverse complement strand
TGACCATTATCACAGCGCGCGCCACATCCATGAGGGGGGCGACAACTACCCTATTGTTGAATGATATGGTTACATTCTCATTTCCGGTGTACGGAACACACTTTCCGCATTTAGGATAAGGGTTATACACAAACCATTGGCCCGAATCATCAATGGCGACTGTTCGATTGGACCAAAAATCTCGGGCTCTCGTTAGGGCAATTCCGGATTCATATCCCAGTGCGATGGCCAGTTATTTCGGCACAGGTCCAACCGATGTTGAATTGGCACGAACTCAACATGCAGCATATGTTGAGGCATTTTCTTCTAATGGTGTTGAAGTTACGGTGATGGATGCAGACCACAATCATCCGGATTGTGTATTCGTTGAAGACCAAGCAGTTGTAATCGATGGGCACGTACTTCTTCCAGTTGCAGGCCACGAATCTCGTAGGGGCGAGCAGCCACCGATTGCAGATTTCCTTTCAGATATGTTACAAGGACATCAAATTTGCAAAATGGAATTACCAGCAATGATGGATGGCGGAGATATTTTGCGGCTAGGAAATATTTTCTTTGTTGGCCGTTCAACTAGGACAAATGACTTAGGAATCGAAGAGTTACGCAACCTTCTCGACCATCTCGGGCACGAATTGAGAGTTGTAGACATTCCAAACCACGCCCTACATTTGACCAGTATTTCTTCAACACCTTCAGACAATATTATTTTAGCACCCGAAGGCTATCTTACTCCAGAATCCTTTGGTGAATTACCAAATGGATGTGAAGTAATTATGATGCCCGAGCAAGAGGTTTACGGTTGCAATACAATTGGGCTTCCGGGAAACAAAGTAATCATCGCACAAGGCTATCCTACTGTCAAAGCGACATTAGAAGCCCGGGGATATGAAACAATTGAACTAGATCTGAGCCAAATTAGGGCAGCGGATGCATCTCCAACCTGCTGCTCAATATTTTACTAATTTCCCACCAAGCGTTTTGATATACACGCGTAAGTTGGCAAAGTTGCTGCAGGGGTCGCCAAGCTTGGTCAACGGCGCTGGGATGAGGTCCCAGTCCTCAACGGTTCGCAGGTTCAAATCCTGCCCTCTGCACTCTCAACTTCCAAATCAAATGAATATTGTAAAATAGGATAGTGAAATGCTACCAAAGGGTTACAATAGTGTCGTTGGACATATTTTCTCTCAATCGTAGGCGAATCACATGCTCGATGTTTCTTGTAGCCCTATTATTTTCTAGCGTTTTCTTGGCCCTCCTCACTCCTTCTGTAAGCGCTGTAACCAACCCTTCAGTTAACTGCACAATTGCAGGCGGTAATGACTTCACCCCCGAT
>CAZEXE010000083.1:0-5210 GCA_964516645.1 uncultured Candidatus Poseidoniales archaeon | reverse complement strand
TTGATTACTCGTAGGCAGTGAAAGCACTGGCAGTCCTTGCCTTGGCTCTTAATGCAGCCTTTCTGCGAACTTCCGCTTCTCTGCGCGCCTTCAGTTCAGTCTTCATTCCAGGGCAAGCGATTAGGCAAACTCCTACGCCCAAAATCGCCCCCCCAGAAAGAGATAACCACAAAGGAATTCCAAGGATGATAGCATTTGCTCCACCCACCGCTAGACCGATTACAAGACCGATTCCGAGAGGCTTCTCAGCGATCTTCAACAGGGTAGCGCTGCCCTGAACTACTTCCTTTAGAGGTTTAGTCATTTCAACTAAAGTTAGAAAGACGGTAAATAAACTAACCTCCTGCACTATTCATGCTAATATTATTTACAAAACTGTCTTTTTCCGACCGAGATAGTAGATTACTAACATAATACAGAATAAGATATGGCTAAGTGCCTTTCAAATTGAATAAGTTGGCAGGCCGTCTGAATCGACGCAAACCGTCGGCTTTTTAGCACATCAATGCAAGATTTAGCGCAATGTTCATACACCTTCTTGACTGCACTGAAGTCCTGCGTCGAGAGGTGAAAAAATATGGACGAACTCAGCAACAAAATCAGCCTTTATGAAGAGATCATTGAGATCAACTACGAATACTGGATTACCGAAGAAGAACTAGATGTCGACAAAGAGGATTTTCGCCTCCAAGTTGACCTCAAATATCGTTTGAGATTCCAAGCATTTCCAGTAGGCGATATAGACATGGAAATGCGAATGGATGAAATCTGCGACGAGGTCGGTGAAGAATTCGTAAGCAAGGAGAGAGACCAACAAGAAGTCGAAGAGATTACCAAACTCAAAGAGCGCTTCTTGAAGAGTGTCGAAGCATTCCTTAGACAAAAGTCAATGGTGTATGACCAAACCTTCCCTCAGAACCGCCGTTTGAAGCGCAAGGACATCAAAATCATCCAGAAGGTCGATTTCATTACCGACGAAATCGATGACCAGACTGCTTACGAAGACATCTTCGAAGAGATGATCAAAGAAGGATACTTCCGCCTAGTCGAGAGCGGAGGCAACCCTAAGCACGACATCTTCCATGTGACTGAAGTCTAAGCAGATACAATCACATTACAGAGACTTCGGAGTTTCTGCTACCTGAATCACTCAGTCTTGGAGTAGGCTTGTAGGCCATACCTCTACGTTGGAGAACATCCTTGAGGCCTTCCTCCAAATCACAAACAAGTATCTCTTCTCTATCTTGAGAAATTGCTTCAATCATTGCAGTTTGTATTACTTCACGAATCCAAGCTCCTGACAAGCCTTCAGACTTAGCAGCCACTTTGTCAATTGCCTTACCGCTGACAATTTTGGTAGGCATGTTACGCATCAAGTTCTGAATGATTTCCTTGCGCTGAGCCTTGTCAGGCAAAGGAACTTCGATAATACGGTCAAAACGACCAGGGCGGTCAGAAATCGCAGGGTCGATGTTCTCAGTATGGTTGGTTGTAGCAAGAACAACAACACCGTTGTTTGCTTCCATTCCGTCCATTGCCTGAAGATATTCTCCAAGAATTGGGTGGTCGGTGAACTTTCTACTTACTGTTCCTGCAGTATCGATATCCTCGATAATAATCAAAGTTGGAGCCAGACGACGAGCCAGTTTGAATGCTGTCTTGACATCGTGTCTCTGGTGAATCATCTCAGCAGAAATTAGAATGGTAGTGGTCTCAGCTTCTGCAGCAAGAGACTTTGCATACATGGTCTTACCAGTACCTGGAGCACCAGATAGAATGATTCCACGGGAGTTAGGCAGACCTCTCTGGCCAAGAATAGGCATTAGGCGAAGGAAGTCGAGAACATCCTTCTTCAACTGCTTGCGAATATATGGGTTCCAAGCAAGTAACTCGTCAACCATATCACTACGCTTCATGAAGTTGTATTGCATGTCAAAGAATGCACCATTGAGTGGGCCATTTGCATAGAAGTCATCTTCCAATTCATCAAGGAGTTCTAAGCCACGTCCTTCCTCAGTAGTAATGAAAACGAGGCGTTGGTCGCCATCTTGGTCCTTAGATGAGATAACTACGAAACGTTCACCATCGCGCTCATAGAAACGGTAACCATGTTGCATGAAACGCTTTGAGCCCAAGTCGCCAAGTTGCAAGTTGCCATAAGTTGCCTGAGTCTCCAATTTACCTTCAAGGTCGAATTCCTTGACCAGGTCTCCCTCATCATAGAAGGAATCCATGTGCAACTTGATGAGAGACCCAAGGTTGTTGGACCAATATCTGAAGTCCATCTTGTCTTCTCCGCCGATGAACTCTCTTGTCATCTCACGTGCCTTGGAAAATTTTGGTGGGTTTACCACGCTCTTGGCACGATTCTTAGCTACTTCGAACTCTTCCAAGTCGACTTCAAAACGACCGAGGGGGGTATTGATTGCAAATGATGCGGTTCCTTTCATTGTTGAGTCCTCTTCACAAATGGTTTCTTCCATCTCTGAACTCTTGTTTGGGAAAGCAAATTCATCAGATGATGCGCCCGTAAACTCGGTTCCTTCTCCGTATTCATCCACTCCACGCAATGCGTTTACTTCGTTCATAATTGCATCCAATTCTGCTAATCTTTCTTCTATTTCGTCTGTCATATTATCACCTGTTCTTTGTGTTTTTGTTTGTCTTAAAAAATGAAAATGATCGTGAGGGTGAACGTAAATTCGGGTTGAAGATGTCCCTAGAAATTGCGCTGCGAAATTTAGTTACGTGGGGTCCCATATAAACCATAGGAAAATGATTGTGAAAAATTGCGATTGTTGATTTGGAAAAATGTAGAGTAGTGAGGCGAACACAGGGCCGAAGCCCTGTGTCCGCCGAAATTCCCCGCCTGTGGCGGGTGTGCGGACTCACTGTCCAATACGCTCACGAGCGTAGGGTCGGAAGTGATGCAGATGCGCGCTGTGTTTCCTAGCAAAATTGCGTGGAATTCCACGGTGCTTGCGCTCCCAATTTCCGGTCAAAGTATTCCATGTCCTCATAGGGATGATATTACACAACTCAGCGAATAGACGCTGGTTCACCTGTTCTTTTTGCTCAGGTGTACAATTGCAACGTTGCAATGTTGGTCTCTTTCCCCTCATAATCGGTTCAAACGCGAATGGTTTGCCAATAGACCTGGTCTTTACTTCTTCAGTAGGCTTAGAGCGCTTACGATATTTGCGCCCTGTACGACGGTTTTTGCCGTTGTGGTTTACTTTATGATGCTTAGCCATTTTTTTTCTAACTCCTGTTTTTTTTCCAATACTCCTCGGCTGATTCCCCTAGCCTTTCGGCCAATCAGCGGACTTTTTGGATCTAACAGAGGTCAGAATGCTTCCAGCACATATCCTATTTCTACTCCGAGTTACTTAAACCGTACGCAGGACTTCCCCTCGGTTTCATTGAGATACATTCCAGTGTTAACAGTAAATGTGGTAAGCGATACTATCATGAATAGGACTCCTGTCACCAAGGTCGGAGAGGTTTGATTTGTTGTCACAAATTGATGATGTAATTGACAAAGTCAACGAATTGAATTTGTGGGCCAAGTGGGGTGTAGGTCTTGGCCTCACATTATTCGCTTTGATTTTTGTTCGCTTAATTCTAAAGAAAGTAATCCTAGACTTTGTCAAGAAAACAAAATTCGAATGGGATGACAGATTGTTCGGTCCTGTATCAAAAAGAGTTTATTTCTTTGTTTGCATCGCTGGCTTTCACTTATCGATGAATTGGATAATGGGTGAAGATTCGGATTTCGCATACACATTTATGCCCTTGATTCAATCGATTTACATCCTTCTATCTGCGTCACTACTAAGCGTTGGTATCAAGGTAATAGTTCCAGAGTTGGTCGAAAGTTTCTCTGACCCATCTAGTGTTACTGTTTCAGGCAGTAATTCTCTAATCATCTTCGTCCTCAGAGCAGCAATTTGGATGGGTGCCATCTACCTTGCATTCTCAGAACTTGGAATCGAATTATTCGGAGTACTGGCATCATTGGCTGTATTCTCACTGATTATCGGGTTGGCTATGCAACAAACCTTGGGTAACATCGTCAACTCATTCATGCTGGCCTTAGACCAACCATTCGAAGTAGGAGACCGAATCGAAGTAGAGGGAGTTGTGGGCTCGGTAGCGTCTGTCGGAATTCTTTCAACGAAGATTCTAACTCATGAAGAAAACTTGGTAGTCATTCCAAACAACAGTTTGGTCAATTCAACCGTGATCAACCACGCAAGAGGCGGGGGAGATGGAGTTGGACGAAGAATCTCTCTGGTCCAAGACATTGGGGTTGATTATGGCGAAGACATCGACCACGTGAAGTACACAATCCTCAAGTTGATGCGTGAATGCCCATTTGTACTTACAAAGCCTGAACCAAGAGTTCTGTTAATCGAACTTGGCGATTATTCTAAAACCTTCAGAATGTATGGATGGGTAGAGGATTATTCTGACGAATTCGTTGCTCGCGACTGGTTACTAAAGAACATAGATGAGAGATTTGACGAAGAAGGCATAGAAATTCCATATCCAAAGTCTGTCGAACTCAAGGAAGACTCTTCCGAAGAGGTCTCAAGTCGTAAATCGACAAGTGTCAGAATGGCCAAATTGCAGATGGTTAGGGAAGACAAGCAGTTGGAGAAGGAAAGGGCTGCGGCTAAAGATGAAGTTGAGAGAATCAGTCAGCGCCTTAAAGATCTAGAACTCAGTAAGAAAGAGAGAACCATGCTTGAACAAGACCTAGTAGAATTGAAGGGCGTACTCTCAATGTTCGAAGCTGGAGACGATTGATTTTCGATTGTTTTGAGAACCCATAGAATCAATTCCTTACAGGAATTGTTAATTTGCTTGATGCATTGGACAAATTATGCCTGATGCGAATTCAAAGAAAGTTACCTGCTCGATTTTCCTTGGACTACTAATGATTCTGATGCCGCAAACTGGCTACATGGATATGTTCAGTAACCCTCCTGCGACTGATTCATCACTTGATGAGAACACTCCAAATCACTCTAATGGAGTGCCCGCCACACTTACTGCAAGTGTTGAAGGTGCGAATTTGACTGTAAATCAATCCATGAGTCCAATAACATTCCAATATCCCTCTACAGGAAGTGGCATGCAAAATGGTGTGCCTGTTGGAGTGTTGCTCGGCGGTGGAGAATTCTGTAATATGGAGCATGTCATTG
>CAZEXE010000082.1:0-5718 GCA_964516645.1 uncultured Candidatus Poseidoniales archaeon | reverse complement strand
GTGGGTCAACCTTCATATGCAGTAGTATTCAGAATTGGATACTTCGAATGGGCTGTGGGGGCTCTTCACCACTGGTGACGAAGACGAGTGTGGAACACATGAGTGAATTGAAAATTAGAATTGAGACCGAAGAATGGGTCTACGAAGAATACGTTGAAGCTTGATTATTTCTTCCAGCTGCGAGGATATGTATCCTCCTTCATTAGAACACAGTTAGGTTTAGCAACCTCTCCCTGAGTCATATCTGGGATTACTTTGCTAGGTTGTACCAAAGTAGCTAATGCTACCGCTTCTCCTTTGATACTAACCAGAAGAACTTCACTACCTACCCCGAGATCTTCAGGGATACTAACGATGCCAGGACGCAATAATGGTGCGCCATGTGATAATGCAGCTACTGCACCATCTTTCACAACAATTCTCGGGACCTCGGAAAGCATATCCTCAATGGGGTGCAAAATTCGTGAAATCGTATCGCTATCCCCCTTCTCATTCCATAACCAATATGCATCTGCCAATTGTTGCATTGTAATAGCTTGAGCGAGGCTGAATTCTCCTGATGTCGGGCGCCTTAATTCTTTCAATTCAATCTGGTTATCCATTAGTAGGCCCAAGTCACGAGCCATTGTTCTGACATAAGTTCCGGCTTCACATTCAATATGTGTCAAGACAGATGAACCATCAAAATCTAATATTTCGAACCTCGAAATTTTTCGAGTTCGAACCTGAACCCTGACTGCCGAAATCTCGGGGGGTACATTGTACACCTTACCGGTCAGCATTGCCATCTTATCCTCCAATTCCGCCCTATCTACATCATTTGAAAATTTTAGTAAAGCAAGATATGATTTGTCGTGAGTAAGAATTCTACCAGTTAGACGCATTGCTTTACCAGACAATAGAGGGAGAAGCCCAGATGCAAACGGGTCTAGTGTTCCGCCATGCCCAAGTTTTTCAAGTCCCATCATATCTCTTGCCCACGCGCTTATTTGGTGAGAAGAAGGCCCTGGTGATTTGTCTAGCAAGATAAAACAAGATTCGAATAACTGCTCAATATTTCTATCTTCAGGACTGCAACCATGCTTTGGAGAGGTTACAGCATCCTTGTCTAAAATAATCATTCAGTACCCTCCAAAATTTCCATTACTACATCTAAAACTGCGTGAGCATCAAGACTAGAAGCATCAACCACATGAGTATAGGGGGTTCTTTCTTCTGGATTTAGACCATATATTTCTTGATATCTTGCCAAATCAATTTCGCTGCGTCTTCGGTTATTTTCAATTGCATCTTCCAAACCGATCCCTTCTCGATTGACAACTCTCTCAGCCCTCACTTGTTCACTGACTTCAATCCACAAACGGATAGATTCCACTTCTAACTGATATGCCCACCAGCCGCTAAGTCGACTTTCAAAAACATCAGGCCCCTCAGGGTCTAACATATTCGCTTTCAAGATTTCATCAAGCGATTTATCAACAGAGAAATCGGTTGCACATAAGTCACCGAATTCAGAAAGACTCATGCCTCGGTTTTTTGCTTCGCTACGGAATATTTCTCCGCCATTAATAGAACTCCAACCTTTTGCTTCACACACCCCTTCTACAAGGGTACTAGTCCCGCTTCCAGGATGTCCTGAGATGGTTATACGTGGCAATATTTCACCGCCATTCGTGACGACAAATCTTGCAAACATTGGTGCTAGGTCCATCTCTTTCCACCATTGTACCACCACATTCTGGGCATTCTTTAGAATTGGCAGCCATGGGGCTAACCTCAATTGATTTTGGTTTGTTGTTCTTCTTTCTCGGTCCACTTCGCCTCTGCTCAGAACGACGCCTACGTGAACTTGCTTGCGAACTCCTTGCGCCCTTTGGGGCGCTTACTAGGTGTAGCAATGGCTCCTTGAGTTTTTGGCCTTCGGCCACAATAGGGTGTGATTTGTATCGAACCAATTTGATGTGACGGTCTACAACCCTACCGAACGGTGCCGACATACAAATGTAAACTGCAATCCACGCTGGGAAGAAAAGGAATTTACCAGTCTCGAGATTCCATTCCGGAGACCAAGGTAGTGAAACATAACTTACTCTGAAGTCACCTACTGTATTACCCATCCAAGCAAAGATTGCAATAATAAAAATCATAGTGAACATCATCGGTTTCATTGCACCCATTTGCACACTCATTTGTTCAGGCATCATATGCTGTTGCAATGTTTGTGCCTTTTCCATCAATATTGGGTCACGACCAATTCTTGCTTCGTTCATCATCTTGCGCACTTGACCTTGCCTGTGTCCGATATGAGCTTGAGCGATTGGATCCATGAATAAATTTCGCAATGCTGTATTGATGAACATTGAAATCGAACCTAGGATTAGAACAGTGATTACAAACCATTTTTCATCAGGCAGCCAACCTGTCAAAAATGGGTCAGCATAATCACCCATGCTTGTACGAATACCTTCGGACATCAGCATGAATGTCATTACAACCATGAACAGAAGCATGAACATCATCGAACCACCAGGCGGAGTAGGTGGTGGGGCAGATTGTCCGCTCATGCCCCTGTGGGGCATAACCCATCGCTTGAACGTTGCCACACAATTATGCAATTGGGCGAAGACCTCAAACCTACTAGGTGTAGTCGGGAAACATGGACGGCGAGAAGAGGACTTGGCAACACACACAACCAATGCCCATGAGAGGCTCGCCTTGTGTCGTTAGTGAAGCAAATGCCCTAGCCTACACTTCCAGAATACAAAACAAAGGCCGGATTTTTCTATTTTCCGACTCTGATAGAGCAGTTCCTGGAGATTGGGATTATCTTGCAAGTGTTAGACCGGGTGTGCCACCAGAAGGAATTATGGCTGAGGTTGATGCATGGTTGCGTCAATATCCGGACGCATGGTTAGCTGTCGATATGCGAGTAGGAGTAATTCCTCCAGCGATACCTGATTTGGAAAACTTGCTGCGCACATTCCCAAGAATCGTGATTGTAATCGTATCAGACGATGCCCGTGACCATCCATGGCCACGCTGGGAATATCCTCTTTGATCAGAATCCGAAACCACAGGATTCACAAGTGGTTGCGTCAGCAGTGTTTGTGGTACTACAGATTGGACAAACATTGTCGGATGATTCTTCTGTAGCCTCTTCTTCAGCAGGTGCTTCCTCTTCAGCGGTTTCTTCCTCAGCAGCCTCTTCTTCAGCAGGTGCTTCCTCTTCAGCGGCTTCCTCTTCCTCTGATTCGTCTCCACCCCATGCTGCTGCTGCAGCCTCAATTTCTGCCTTCTTCAGATATAGATTATCATCATCATCGAAATTGACTGCGTGGCGAACGAAATCATCTCTAAGGGATTCATCGATGCCGTGCGCGGCCATTACACGTAGGAGTACATCTTCTCTCCACTTGTAACCCGCACCAGGTTTGTCATCAGATTCTTCTGAATCGCTAGATGTGCTTGCAGGCAGATCGTCCTCGACTTCATCACCGAAGGTTACACCATGGAATTGGTTCAGGATTTCAGCATCTACTTCACCGTCTCCCTTAATTTCAAACGAAACCTCTAGGCGCTCACCCTTTTCAACGACTGGAATAGACCAAACATTCTCAGATCCATTCTCAGAGTCAGTGGAATTCATAGATACATCACTGCGCTCTTTTCTTCCTTCGCCTCGAACAGTCCAGTCTTTCAATTCGAAATTCGATGGTAGCTCATCGTTGATACAGACATCTTGTAATGCAGTATCTCCATTATTTTCGAAGATAATCAATACTTCATATCGTCCCTTACCACCCATAGGCATTACAGACTTACCAGCAGAGAAGTTTCTGCGGTGGTGCCGAACACGGACAACAGGTATTTCGTCAACATCTCTTGTGCAAACCGGGCCAAATCTTTCTGCGCTGAATTCACAGCGTGCTGGACCTGCAACTTCTTCATTGCCAGGGCTTGGATCAGGTGCAACCAAAGGATAAGTAATTTTCAGACTCTTTCCAGGTGCCAGACCGATTGGCTCTTTTGTGCCAATAGTCATCGACAATGTGTGGCCATCACCATCAGGACTTCGCATTTCCTTTTCAATTGAAACTCCATGTGAAATTTCTGCCTTAAATTGCTCTTCAGTCATATTGCTATTACCAAGTTTTACTGCAATGTCTTCAGCAGCAGGTGCATCAAACAAGCCAGGGATATCATCGGTCAATCTTATCAGATTAATTGGTGATGAACCTTCATTCTTAATCGTAACAGATGCGGTTAAGTCATGCCTTCTATAGGAGGGAAGGACCGTTCTACTGTATCTCTTATCAACACTAGCATCAAGAACCTCGAAAGTTGATGCCTCTAATTCTAGTGAACCTTCAGTGCTGTGAGTTGCTCTTGGCAATACAGTGTATCCCAAATCCCAAGTGAAATCTGGTTTACCATTACTCTCAACAGAGACCGTGTCAGATTCCCAGCGGGAATCCGGAAGAACATCTTCCGACACATCTGTAATGTCGAATAGAAGGTCATCACTACCCTTCATACTAACTTGTAACTTAACCAAATCAACAGTGAAGCTGGATCTATTTTCGAAAATTGTCTTACACTCCCAATTGTCAGGTCTCTCTGATTCTACAGAGTTGATGTAAGCAAATCCTCGACAGAATGCATCTAATTCTCTAAATGATAGAGTGGATAGTGTTGCATCAGCCTTGTATGTAGCCTGTGCAACACCAGCGTTAATTGGCTTGATACCTTCAACATGGATTGTTCCAGTTAGGCTCAGTGTGCTTGTCTCACCAGCAGCCAAATGTCCTACATCCCATGTAAGTGTGCTATCTTCAATAGAGGCTCCACCGGATGGAGACATATTCAATTGAGAAGGAATCTCTCTAGTAACTACAACATCTGTCAGAGAAACACCTGACACATTCTCAACTTCCAATTCCATATTCAGAGGCCCACCATCTCCGCCTTTAGCGACAGACAAGGAGCGTTCTTGATCACGGTCTGGGTTTGTATCTAGCCTTTCTCTAAGAATCAGCATGCGACTATTCTTTACCTTATACTTGGTAGAGAATTCTTTGCGGGATTCCAATTCATCGACCTGTACATGATCACCAGCAAGATCGGTGTTTACAGTGTTGTTCAACATTACATCGATATCATAAATTCTATCAGAACCGGAAGGGTTTCTAACCTTCAAAACACCCTTGACGTCTTGCTTCACAATTTCACCATCAGCGGTTAACTTAGAGCTTTCAGTCTCGTGAAGTGAGCCTTCCAATTTATCTCCTGGAACATCATCAACTTCAGAGGACTTGCGAATCTTTGCACCCGCTGCAACGAAATCATCTCCAACAGGAACAACCGGTGCAAGCGGATCAATTACTGGAATGTCTGCTTCTTCAACCATAACTTCGCCTACTGGAGCCAATAGTGGGTCCACAGGTGGCGCTGGTGGCGCTAATAATGCATCAGCAGCTGGTGCTTCAGGCGCCTCTTCGGATTCTTCCTCAGCCATTTCAGGAGGTGCTGGAGGCATTTCAGGAGGTGCTGGAGGCATTTCAGGAGGTGCTGGAGGCATCTCTGGTGGAGCCGGAGGCATTTCAGGAGGTGCTGGAGGCATCTCAGGTGGAGCAGGAGGCATTACAGGTGGAGCTGGTGGCATTTCAGGAGGTCCAGGAGGAATAACAGCTGGAGCAGGTGGCATTTCAGGAGGTGCTG
>CAZEXE010000081.1:0-6308 GCA_964516645.1 uncultured Candidatus Poseidoniales archaeon | reverse complement strand
CCGATGAAATCCTCATCTATCCCATCTCGACAATTATTGTCGATTCCATCCAATGATTCTGCAACATCTGGGTTGATTGCAGGATTGGTATCGTTGCAGTCTTGGAACCAATACCAGCCATCAGAATCTGAATCATTATCCTTTACTAGTGGGTCTGTGAAGTAAATTAGAATCTCGTCACCATCACTCAGTAAATCGCCATCTGTGTCGTAATTTGTCCAATTGGTACCATAGCCATGATATTCAGAATAATCTGTGAGATTATCACTATCGGCATCTGTTTCATTGAATCCTTCGTCCCACAAATTGTCACAATCATCATCGATTCCATTGAGAACCTCCAGTGCGAATGGATAGACATCCGGATTAGTATCATTACAATCTTGGAACCAGTAGTAATTGTCAGAATCTGCATCGGGGTCAGCCACTAGAGGGTTGGTGAAATAATTCAGAACTTCAAGGCCGTCGCTTAGACCATCATCGTCGGTATCATTGTCGAATGGGTCAGTGTTGTTCACATTGACTTCTATTCCATCGAGGAGAAAATCATCATCCGTATCTGGATCTGTCGCGTTTGTACCTATTGTGAAAATTTCTTCATAGTCGCTCAGGCCATCTGAATCGGTATCAGGATTGTTAGGATTGGTTCCGTAAACATCCGTCTCGTTAGAATCAGTTATTCCATCATCGTCGCTATCCAAATCAACCTCAGTTCCATGAATAATCAATTCCCAATCATTCCAAGTTCCAACATCTTGGTTACCATCATCATAAACTTCCAAAGTCCATGTTCCTGTAGAGACTTCTCCCCAATGTTGTACGCTATTGAATAACCATTCATCATAGTCATTATTGCTATCTCTATTTGAGAAATAATTGACCAATTCTGATTCGGTTCCATCGGGAGAAATCAAAGTTACATCCAAATCACTGCGGAAAGGATGGTCAGCATCAAAAATGATGTCTACAGATTCGACAATTAATGATTGAGATACCGTATGTGTAGAAACTACTGGGCTGCTTGGGTCATTATCAGGAATGGATTGAGAAACCGTGATTGTGCCACTACTCAAATTGACTTCCGGCCCAAGTGTAGTCCAAGTTTGTGCTAGGCTAACCGCATGTCCTGCATCGATTACTCCAAACCCATATTTGTGGTTGAATTCTAAGCCGGCACCATTTGTATTCCAACCAGAATCGCCTGGATCGTTCTTTCTTGCACTCTCAACCAAAATTTGCTGAACATCTCTCCAAGTTAGGTTTGAGTTGGCTTCAAGCATCAATGCAACAACCCCAGAAACCAAAGGAGTTGCACTTGAGGTTCCACCAAAATCGCTTGTATAATCGCTACTTGTATAACCGCTATTTCCTTCCAAATCAGTTGTAGTGATTCCTACTCCGCTACCATCTGAAGGTGCAGAAATTAGGACATTCGCTCCCGGCTCACCATAACTCGTCTGGTCACCGTCATGGTCAACTGCGGTCACAGAAATTGTAAATCTGCTATTTGCATAACCATCAAGATTGGAATCATCACCATTGGATAAGCCATTCCCTGCGGCCCATGTGATGATATTTCCTAAGCCATTACGTCCATTATATGCATCGTCTTCGAAGGCTGCTAACATCAGTGGACCTGGTGCTTCCAAAACATTACCATTGTCAGAAGGACCCCAACTATTGCTGTAGATGTGAATATCGTTATTCAGGTGAGAAAGGGCATTTGCTTCATCACTATCAGAATTTCCACAAGCGATTAACATCAAACCAGCAAGAGAGGCATCAGGGGCTGCTCCGCTTACTCCTAGACCGTTGTTTCCTATCGCTGCTGCCACTCCAGCAGCTGCTGTACCATGTGCATCCCAACTACTTGGAGTGGGATTGCCATCATAATTGCAGTAATCATAATCAAGACTTGATTCATAATTTGCTGAAAGGTCCGCATGGTCCCATTCAAGCCCATCATCAACGATTCCAATAACAACCCCAGTGCCCAATACATCATTCCACGCACCGGTGATGTTGACATCTTCGCCTGCTACACCGTTATCTTGGCCGGTGTTTTCCAAATGCCATTGTTCAGAGAAATAGGTATCATTAGGTGTCCACCTTGGAGTCATTTGCTTTTCGACTAAAGGATAAGCGACTTCAATATCGCCATTAGCCTGCAGTTTAGCAAAGTGTGATGCTGCTACCTCTGGGCTGACTTCTACAATCCAAGTATTGGCAAGAAGTCCTGTGGACTCACCCCTCTTTTTCGAACTTACTACGACCCATTCAGTGGTAGATTTCAAGTCTGATTCTGAATATTGTGAGAGGTCGCTTACTCGGGCGAATGCGGCCCTGATTGCAGGAGAATATGAGTATGTGATTGGTGCATCATCTGGATTTTCACTTAAGGGCGCTCCAATAGGTGCGAATTCGAAATTTCCTGCGCTAGCGAAAGGTGCAAGGCTTGCTACCAGCATTAGTAGAACAATCGAGAAACCGCTCAAACGGAAATACGGTGAACTAAGCGAGTTGTTGCAAGCCTTAGGTTCAACCATAACCCAAATGCAGTGATTGAAGTATATCAAACCCTGTTTCAGATGCAGCGTGTATGGGCTCATCTTCGTGCGTGATTATTGCGTGACTTCCTTCTGTTATCTCCACCACGACCGCGGCTTCTGCCTGGACCTTTAGGCGGGCGACTGCTTCTATCGAATCTTGGTTTATTTTTACGGCCACGTCCACCAGAATTCCGGCCTTTTTGACCTCTTGAATCTCGACGGCCGCCCCTAGAATCATCACTTCCATTGCGTTTTCCATAGTGGTTGCGAGAACGGTCCCTGTCGCCACGATCGTTAGCTCGTCCTCTGCGGTCTTTGCGTTGTCTGGAATTTCTACCTCCTTTGCGAGAAGGTAGAATGTGAGAGATATCTTCGTGCTGTATTAAATCCTTAAATTCAGGAGTCGAGAATTTGATGTTTAGTCCGACCTCTTTCTGAATAGTTGCCCATTTCTTCTTCTGTGGATTTTGTACTAAACTAACTACGTTTCCAGAGCCGCCTGCACGGGCTGTTCTACCTGAGCGATGCTTGAACGCTTTTCCATTCTCAGGTGGATCATAATGAATAACACAGTGCACACCTTTGATGTCCAAACCTCGTGCTGCAACATCTGTTGCTACTATTGCATGTGTTCGGCCTTCGGCGAAATCTTCAACCGCTCGAGCGCGCTTTTTCTGTTGCATTCCGCCATGAATACTGGCAACTCGCAGGCCTTGGTTTTCCATCTCATCTGCGACACGCTCTACCCCTGCTCTTGTTCTACAGAATATGAAACCGCGACCAGACTTGCGAATCGCTTCTGCACTGATTTGACTTTTCATCGAATTAGGCATCAACCAAAAGTGATGATTCATTTCAGTTACTGAAACTTCTTCAGGACCAATTTCTATAATTTGAGGGTGTGATTGGTATTTATCCCTGATTTCTGCAACTTCATCGTCAAGTGTTGCACTGAACATTACAGTTTGACGCTTAGTAGAACATTCTTCCAAAATTTGGCATACTGGCTCTGTGAAACCCATGTCTGCCATACGGTCTGCTTCATCAAGAACTACGATTTCGACCTCATCCAAGAAAACATTCTCTCTGTCAATCAAATCCAACAATCTTCCAGGGCAAGCAACTACAATGTCTACTCCTTTGTCCAATCTTCTGATTTGTTTGGTATATGAAACTCCACCATAAATCGCCATCACCCTAAGATTTAGACCCCAAGCAATTGGGTCTAACACTCCATGAATTTGTTCTGCAAGTTCCCTTGTAGGAGTCAAAATTAGTGCCTTAGGTAGGCTTGGTTCGCCTCTTGATACCCTCTCAAGCATAGGAATTCCAAATGCGAGTGTCTTACCACTACCTGTAGGTGCCCTGCAACAGACATCTCTGCCTAGCATCATGTCAGGTATTGTCTCTCTTTGAACCTCAAACGGTTCACTAAACCCTGCTCGTTTGAGTTCATGGCACATCTGTGGGCTGATACCTAAATCAGAAAAACTCACTTTCATTCCATGCCCTCCAAACCAACGCCGACTGCCGGCCCTATTTAGCATAGATGTATCTTCAGTCCCAATCATTGAGACTAGGGGCTTCGAGTGGCTTTTCCGCAGCCCATTCATCTTGTTTGATTTCGGGCGGTCTTGATCTCTTGAATAAGAATAGTCCAGCAAATACTATCACAGTAATGATAACCAAACTAATGATAACTCCAGTCCATGAATCAAGACTAGGATTGTTGGGGAATGCATCAACTGAGTCCGCTACTCCGTCCCCATCACTATCTCTCTTTTTGCTAGGATCCATTGGCCATAAGTCGGCATTATCGCCTACTCCATCGCCATCACTGTCCACTGTCTCCGATGCATCATAGGGGTCGAAATCAGAATTGTCGCCTACTCCATCAAAATCGCTATCGGCCCATTCCAATGGATTGTTTGGCCAAGGGTCGCTATTATCTCCAACTCCATCTAAATCTGAATCAACACACTCTGTCGAATCGAATGGGAATGCATCACTATTGTCTCCACAGCCATCAAGGTCACTATCTAACCATTCTGTCTCATCAAATGGGAAGGCGTCTCCATTATCTCCAAAGCCATCCATGTCAGAATCAACCCACTCTTCGGGATCATTAGGGAAGGCGTCTGCGTTGTCACCATATCCATCTTCATCTGCATCATTCCAATCATTTGGGTCGTCCGGGAACTGGTCGGTATCATCTGAAAATCCATCTGAATCCCTATCTGGGCAACCCTTAGGGAATAGAGAAGTTCCAAATTGGTCAGGACATTCATCGGAATTATCGCCTACTCCATCGGAATCGGAATCATCCCATTCAGTAGGGTCGTTTGGGAATGCGTCTGAATTGTCGCCAACATCATCATAATCTGAATCTGCCCACTCGGTTTCATCATTAGGGAAGGCGTCTGAATTGTCACCATATCCATCACCATCTGTATCCTTCCAATCATTTGGGTCCATTGGGAAGGCGTCTTGTCCATCCCACACTCCATCATCATCACTATCCACATCATGTGGGTCGCTACCAGCTGCATACTCATCTTCATCGGACAAACCGTCTTGGTCGTCATCTGTATCTTCATCATCGTGGCAACCATCTTGGTCAAAATCGTGAGAATGGGGGCCAATTTGTCCTTTAGGGCAATAATCTTCGGTATCTATTACTCCGTCATTATCGTCATCATCATCAACCAAATCAATGCAACCATCCTCATCATGGTCAGCACCTGCAACATCGTTCGGACAAGGGTCTACATCGTCGGTTAGGCCATCACCATCCGTATCTTTTTGATAATCTGCACAACCATTGATATCAACAGAATAGCCAGAATTTGTTCCTAAGCATTCATCATTGGCGTTAACAACTCCATCCAAATCCTCATCCTGTTGATTCCAATCACATCCTTCAGAATTTACTGTCGAATAATCTTCAGTCCAATCACACAAATCATTTGAATCGATTACTCCGTCTCCATCGGTATCATCATCGCCGATATTTGTTACTGCTACCTGTCCGATTATCTTGTGCATTGTCGCACTAGGGTGCGCCCTATCGAAGAAAAGATATTCATCGACATTCGAAACAATATTAGCACCTGAACCACAAATTGGCAATGGCACCAAAGGAACAGTGGAACCACCGGTGCAGGCTTGGTCTTGAGTATTGGTGATGCCAACGTGATCTGCATTGTTTACGATTTGATGGAAAATAGACCAAGCGTCAATAAAGGCGATATCAAGATTCATTGAACTCGACAAATTGTTCACTTCTTGAGCCAGTTTTGCATTGTAAGAAACAATATCGCTAGCCATCGATGCCTGTTGTTGGTTGGAACGCGAAGCTCCTTCAGGGGTTAGTTCCAACGGTGGTAGGTTTGCAACTACTAATCTAGATGCTCCTGCCAATGCTAAAGTTCGGATGTGTGAAGCCATGTTTTGACTAATCAAATCTGGATTTCCTGTCCCGTAAAGGAAATCATTACCACCAGCCCAAAGGAAAACAACATCAGAACTAGTAAAATTAGATTGTACATTAGCAAGATAATTATTGATTTGAGTACCAACATTTGGCAACGTTAGGTAAGCATAACCTTGTCCTGTTTGTGAACCTCCAAATGCCCTATTATCACCCTGTGCAGTGCCATCGCCAAAAGTAGTAGTTAGGCCGTAAGAGTTGGAGACATGTTCAATCCAAACCGGCCCATTTGAAAATCGACCATTCCAATATGGTGGAGAAGAAAAGAC
>CAZEXE010000080.1:0-6483 GCA_964516645.1 uncultured Candidatus Poseidoniales archaeon | reverse complement strand
ACGCTATTGGAATTGAAGAGCAGATGTCCACACTAATCGGAGTTGATTTGCCAGAGGATACTTGGAAAGTAGACAATTGGCTAGATGTCGGGCGGCCAGAAGTTATCGTTCACGAAGATACAACCGCACGTTCAGATCATGCATCCTTCCAAGACAACCTAGGAACGGTTACCATGGGGTTCGGAGGGCTTGTTGATGGGTACTGGTGCTATCACCAAACTTGTGATACGCTTGAGGAAATGGAAGATTGGATGGACACTACTGGTAAAGGGTATGGGGAAGAGCATTCAGGAACTAGTAACCTCGTAGATAGTTTAGATATTATCACATGGTGGGCAACTTACTCTTTCTTCCACCTAGATGAGAATCCGGTAAGAAATGCATACCTCGAAGAATGATTAGAACCATTCAGCGATTCGAAGAGTAACATCATCTATTGGGCTGAATACTCCTGTCCACCACATGTAAATGATTGCAATGAATGTCATAAAACTAACAAACCACACCGGTTCACTCCAATCCTTAATTTTAGCACCGTCTAATGGGCCAAATGGTATCATATTGAAGAAGCCCAATCCAAGATTTGCAGCAACCCACCAAAATACACCATCATAGACCATGGCTTTGAGATTGATTGCCCCTGCTTCCAAATACGGTGCAGATTCGGTTGCTCCAGTAAGGCCTAGAATTATTCCACCAAGGGGGATACCGATTAAGAACAGTCCAAAATTCACTGCAGGCCCAGCGATAGCGATATGCCCATTCTGTCTCCTTGTAACTAGGCCTGCCACCATTACTGCTCCGGGCGCCATAAACAAAAATCCGGTAAGAGCGACAAATACAATTCCAAATTTCAAACCGCCTGGGTCAACTCTGAATTCGGCCCAACAACCATATTTTTTGGCGACTATTTTGTGCCCTATTTCGTGTAGTAAGAATGCTGGGCCAACTGCAATTAGCATAACTGGCATTGACAATAGGATTAGTGCGAGCCATTGGCTGAGTCCGCCCTGATCAGCAATTCGGAAAATTCCTCCTGCCATCAATAGGCCCAGCGCAAAGGTAAATGCTGCAGTAGCAAGCATCAAGTGGCGTTTTTCTTCATCACTAAAGTGCCAAATCTTTCCCTTGTGTAATTCTACAGGTTGGCGATTGCTAATCCCCATAAATCCGCCCCCAGTATTGAAATGAATCGTTCCATCTGTGGTTCTATGTGCATGAACGCGGTGAATTGTTTGTCGTTGTTTTGGAAAGAGGTCGTCTTCGAGAATGTCGGCCCTCGGGTCCCTCGCCATGCGCCTTTCTTGGCAAGGAGGGTTTTGAAGCCTCGCGCGGAAGGATTCTTTGCTGGCATAGATTAGGCAATGTTATGGCGATGCCGAGGCGTGCGATGAAAGACTTGGGGTTCCAAGCCTGTTGTCTTCGTTGTGATGCTGCAGATGTTGCTGGTTCTGAGCGGTGTCGGTCTTGCATATCTCACCACAAGAAAGTGAGAGACTTAATCGCCAAAGCACCGCAATCAGATGAATTGTTTCAATTGGCTAGGGATTTGTTAGCTATGGCTGCTAATCCAAATCGTTACGATCACGATGGGGTTCACGGCCCCGCACTACGTGAGCAGCAACTCCTGGCAAATTCAATGGCTGATACTAAGCCTCTTCCTACTAGTGAAGAAATAGGGGAATTGTTTGCAAATCAAGCAAAGCGGGAGAAAACCAATGTTGTGCAATCTGTAGCAAATCAAAATCCATGGAAGGATGAGTTGCCTCCTGAAGAGGTCTTAGAGCACATGGCTGAATCGTTACATGCAGAAGAAATGGAGCATGGAAAACGTACAATTCCTAGCCGCCCCATTGCCGCAGTAGACCGTTCCGACCGCGTCGGAGAGGACCGGGCTATGAGTGATAAAATCGTTGCAGAAAAGGCTGCTTCAAAGGCGCCTGTGCCACTTAAAGAAGTGGTAGAAGCTGCTACATTGGCACAAAGGGAGAGGGATAGAGCGGAATGGGAAGATGCTCAATCTGATGTCTCAGAATTGCTTGATGATGATTTAGACCTATAGGCTTCTTGAGAAGGTTTAGTTATTATCTCTTCTTGATTATCTGTTATTGGTTTTGGTGGTGTTTCAACTCTCACAGCCCTCGAGGGTATAGGCAACTCTGGTTGTACCCTTACCCTTGTTTTTCTTACCAAGGAATTCCATTTTTCCTATCTCTTCTAATGCCCTTACATGAGTGCCTGCGCAAGGGCAGAGGTCTACATTGTCCCCTATTCTAATAACTCGTAATTGCTTGACTGAAATGGGCAACAAGTCCATATTCGTTCTTTCTGGTGGCATTATTGCATTGATTTCTTCTCTCGTCATTACGCAATCCGTGACTTCTAAGTTTGATTCAACCATTTCGTTTGCTTTGTGAAATAATTCTTCGATCATTTCTTCGCTAAATTTCACAGGATTAAAATCAATTCTTGAACGGTCTGCATGAATTTGATTTCCTACAGTTCTTGCCCCATCATACATTTCGTAAACCAATCCGCTGACAAGATGTTGGGCCGTATGCATTCGCATGTGTGCATGGCGCCTGTCCCAGTTGATTTCTCCTTCAACATAATCTCCAATCTCAAGCCCGTGATCTTCACCAACAAAGTGCTGGACGTCGCCTCTGCCTCGAACTTCGGAAACAGATACTTGGCCGCTGTCCCAGGTTAATTTTCCAGTGTCCCAATTTTGTCCACCCCCAATTGGATAAAACAGTGTTTGGTCGAGCGTGACGGAATTTTCGTCGGTAGCAATTACTTCAGCAGTGAACTCCTTGAGGTAGCACGCGTCAATACTTTCCATGTACAATTTCTTGGATGCCATGTGACTAAGGATGAGTGGTTCTTTCTCAAAGGTTTGCTTGTGCATATTCTACTGCATTACGGAAGATTTGCATGCCTTCAGCAAGGATTTCTTCGTTGACTTCTCCTCTTGTATGGTGAGGGTGGAGGAAGGTTGCATAGGCGGCTTCTGGATGTGGCATTAGGCCAAATACAAGTCCGGATGGGTCACAAATTCCAGCTATGTTCCTAATGCTGCCGTTTGGACAAAGTGGGAAGGGTAGGTCCTCGTCGGTAATTCCTTGCCCTGGTTTTGTTGAAGGGTCAACATATCTAGTTACAATCTGATTGTTGTCATTTAACTCGTCCAAATCTGTTGTTGAAGGCATAACGAATCTGCCTTCTCCATGTCGTACTGGGCATTCAATTCTGGTTATTCCTTTAGTCCAAATGCAAGGACTGTCCGGGTCAAATTCCAAAGTCACCCACCTGTCTTCATAGCGTCCACTATTATTCAAAGTCAGGCTTGCTCTTTGCTCAAAATCAGGCACTTCTCTACCAGGAAGTAGTCCGGTTTTTACTAATACTTGGAAGCCATTACAAATTCCAATAATTGGCTTCCCTGCAGCCACAAACTGTGTTAGTTGCTCCCGCATAGCAAATCTCATTCTATTGCCTAACAAGCGTCCTGAGCCTAGGTGGTCCCCGAAAGAGAAGCCGCCAGGGACTGCAAGGATATGGAATTCAGAAAGATCTCTTTCACCATTTACGAAATTGTTCACATGGACGCGCTCGCTCTCTGCTCCGGCTAATTCGAATACTGCGGCTGTTTCTCTATCACAATTGATTCCAAATCCAAACAGAATTGCGACTTTAGGCACCTCTACCATCACTGAACACCTCCTGTCATGTCCAGGCTTCCTTTCCATGCAGAGGCCATTTTCTCGATGTTTGCTTCAATAATCAATTCGTCCCCGTCCCACACACTAAGTGTGTCGCCATCGGTAACGTCGCCCATGTAAGTGAGAGGTTGTCCTTTCATCGTTGCTAAGAATTCTGCACGGTTTTCTTGCTTGACCCCAACAAGGATTCTACCCAAAGATTCGCCCCAAAGCCGGCCCCACAAATCCGCTTCGCCCGGACCGTCAACATCGATTGCTGCACCGCATCTTCCACCGATACACATCTCTGCAATTGCCACCGCAATGCCACCTTCACTACAATCATGGGCCGTGCGAACAATTCCTGTTTGGATTGCTTTGGTTAGCGCCTTGTAGGTTGCTAGGTTCTTTTCCGGTTGTGCAAGGCGCGGTACTTCTCCACCAATGCCCTTCGCTTCACCGGCCTCGCTTAGCATGTAGGCGATTTCGCTAGCACCCAATTCTTGCTTTGATTCTCCAACGAGATAGAGGCTTTCTCCGGGTTTGAGATCTGAAGTTGTAGTATAGCGTACATCCAAATGGTTTCCAAACAATGAGAATAGTAGGGTTGGAGGGATTGAAATTTTGTTCTCCCCGGTTCCATAATCGTTCTTCATCGAATCTTTTCCAGATATACAAGGAACAAAATAGGCTCGGCAAATTCTCTCTAACTCTCGGTTTGCTCGAACTAATTGTGCAAGTTTGAATTTGCCATCGGGTGTCTTCTTACTCTCGATTGGGTCTGGCCAACAAAAGTTGTCAAGTCCGGCTATCTTTGACAGGTCTACTCCTGTGCATACCGCGTTTCGCACCGCTTCATCAACCGCAGCTGCCGCCATCGCTCCTGCATCAATATCGCTGTATCTTGGTGAGATTCCGTTGGATACTACAAGGCCGCGGGTTGAACCGTGGACAGGTGCGAGTAAGCCCGCATCCCCCGGTCCATCTCTTTCGATTCCAACAAATGGTTTGACTACTGTTTGAGCGATGACTTCGTGGTCATACTGTCTTACCCAGGTCTCCTTGCTAGCAATATTTGGGCGAGTTAGCATTCGCATTAGAAGGGATGAATGGTCGGCTTTTGAAGGTGGGTTAAACTCGGGGTTTGTTGGAGGTTTCCATTCGCTTTCTAAGCGAAGTTGTGGCACTCCGTCGTGTAAGAATTCGATTGGTAGTTGCGCTACCGTATCTTCTCCATGCATAACGTGGAATTGTCCCGTGTCGGTGAAATCAGCAACCCATGTAGCTTCGACTTCGTGTAAATCTGCTAGGGCTTCAAATGCCGCTACATCGCTTTCTCTAACTGCGACTGTCATTCTTTCTTGGGATTCTGAAACTAGGATTTCCCACGAGGAAAGCCCCTCTTGCTTCAAAGGTACTTTGCCTAAATCAATCCGGCACCCGTTGGTATATTCTGCCATCTCGCCAATGCTAGAAGATAATCCACCTGCTCCATTATCTGTAATGCAAGTCATCAACCCCGCGTCTCTTGCTTCAAGGATCATATCAAGCATTTTCTTCTGTGTGATTGGGTCGCCAATTTGCACTGCGCTCGAAGGTGATTCTTCAGTAAGTTCAAGCGAAGAAAATGTGGCACCGTGGATTCCATCATAGCCGACTCTGCCCCCTACCATGTAGACTCTGTCTCCTGGTTTTGGATTCTTGATATGAGATTCTCGCCCATCGGGTAATTTGCGCGGCATCATTCCAATTGTTCCACAATAAACCAGTGGTTTACCGATATACCGGTCGTCGAAAACTATGGCACCATTAACAGTAGGGATTCCGCTTTCATTTCCTCCAACTCTTACGCCTGCGTGCACTCCACGAAGTACACGTGAAGGGTGGAATAAGTTCTCTGGAAGGTTTCCTTCCCAATCAGGTGGGCCGAAACAGAATACATCGGTATTAGCAATTGGCCTTGCACCGAGCCCTGTCCCTAGAATGTCTCTATTCACTCCTACAATTCCAGTCATCGCCCCGCCATATGGGTCTAATGCACTTGGAGAATTGTGGGTCTCTGCCTTCATGCACATTGACCACTCATCGTCCCATGCAATCACTCCTGAATTGTCATGGAATACAGAGAGTAACCAATCAACTTCGTCTTTCATCTCTAGAGTTGGTTTCATTATGTGGGTTTTGAATAAGGAGTCGATTTCTGTATCTTCTCCAGTCTCTGTATCAACATGATGGATATGTGCTGCGAAGATTTTGTGTTTGCAGTGCTCGGACCATGTTTGCGCTAAGCATTCTAATTCAACATCGGTTGGTGCATTCTCAGGCAACCCTGCCTCTGCTCTAGCGACTCTAATCTCTGGGTTGCGATAATGGGCCTGAATCGTTTGCATTTCTTCTAAGTTCAATGCGAGTAGTCCTTCTTCAGATAATTTCATCAATTCTTCATCTGAGATTTCCAAGTCGATTACTGCTGGTGGTGCAAAATTGCTTGGGGTGATTGGTGTATACTCGAATGTTGGATAGTCTTCTCCTTTTAGCGAGTATAATGCTTGCTCGATTAGTCCGTTGTGAAGTTGCTTTGCTAGCCACTCAACCTCTACGCCCTCAGGCACGCCTTCGAAAGCGTAAGTCAGGTATGTAGAGACCTTCGCTCCTTCTCCGGCTTCGGGAAAAATGGTGCGGAATCCGTCCAATGCGGCCTTTCCAGGATTGTCGGTTACTCCGGGTTTGAATCCTATTGTGGCAACCATGTCAGGGGGTTGTGAAAATAATTCCTTGTTTT
>CAZEXE010000079.1:0-6603 GCA_964516645.1 uncultured Candidatus Poseidoniales archaeon | reverse complement strand
GAATCCTGCATGTTTAATCAGTCGTTTGATGGTTGCAACATTTTCAACATATCCGGGATTTCTGGTATGAGATTCTGGATAAAGATGTACCCATGTACAACCTTCATGTTTACGATTAATGTGATTTTTCAGTAATGCCGCAAGATGTGGTTCATCCTCGGCAGAGGTATTGTTGAAACCAGCAGGAAAGTGGTTAGCATCTACAACTGCAACCTTCCAGCCCGCATCTCTAATATCTACACTCCCGTAAATTGGAATTGGAACTTCGTTGCGCTTTTTGGCCATCCAATTGCTTATCCTCTCGCGATTTTCTTCGAGTCGTTGAGTTAAGTCATGAATGATAGTCATCCAATCACCTCGTCCAATAGGGATGCTGCATCTCCATTTCTCCTAACTCTGCCACCATCTAGAATATGCATTGCTTCGAACAGACCTAGCCCAATTGCGATATCTGGCTGTTTGAGTAATGCTCGCTCCATGCTTGGGTGACGGGCAGCGATATCTTGAACCCGTGGTTGTAATTCATCTAACACTGCATCGATCATTCTTGGTGATGTCGCTCTACCGGCAGGTAGTTTCGGACGCCTTACGATTTCTGCTGGAAGTTCGGTTAAGTCTGCGGCCCGACGTAAAGCGGCTTTCTCTTCCATACTTGGCGGAAGGCGCCAATCAACAGGCAATTTGTTAGCCGCATCTCGGTGTTTGCTTCCAAGGAACGGCACTCTAACTTCTAATCCATGAGCCATTGAGTGCCGGTCTACTAATCGTAATTGAAAATTGGATAATTGTCCGTGGTCTAACTCAAATTGTAAGAATTCCTCCAAACTCCCACAATGCGCCTGTGGAGAATGTGTCTGGGCCCACCATTGCTCTCCTTCTATTTTTGTAAGGTTGCAATCTAAGTCATCGAGGCGTGATTGTATCTCACTAGCATGTGCAGATAAATCGCGATAACGCGGATACCCTGCATGAAGTTCATCTGCTCCTTGTCCGCACAAACCGACAGTAACAGATTCTGCCATTTTGGCAAATAGTGGTTGGAAAAACAATACTGTTAGGTCCAAATCTTCTCCATGCCAAGCAAGGTCAGGTAGACGAGAATTGAATGAATCGGTTTCCAGAATATGCTGATGATGTTCCAAATCTAGGCTTGAGGCCACTAATTCTGCTGCTTGCCAATCCGGATTATCTTCACTTTCTGCAACCGTCCAACAAGCTGGAACAGGTTGATCTGCTCTTTGAGCGGCTTCACGTGCTACAGCGCAAACAAGACTTGAGTCAAGCCCACCCGACAATACGATTCCAACCGGAACATCGGCCATCAATCTGTCTTTCACACTCTCTACAAATGTTTCTAGCAACCCTTCTGGGTCATTCCATGTGACTGCTGGCTTAACGGTTTGAGTCTCGAAACGAGCAATACTCGTCATCTTTGGAAGCCCATCGACTAATTCCCAGACTTCTACAGTCCCAGGGCGGACTTGATGAACGCCCGCGAATAAAGTGGTTGCATCCAAAGGATACTCCCATGCAATTCTCGCCCTCATTGCTAAATCATCTATTGCAGGAATATACTCCTCGTGTGCTCGTAGTGCCTTTGCTTCAGAGGCAAAGAGCAAGGAATCTCCTACCATTGTTCTCATTAAAGGCTTAATTCCAACTGGATCTCTTGCCAGAATCAATTGACCTTCCGACCATATAGCAAAAGCAAACATTCCATCTAATTTTGAAATCCATTTTGCATGATGGTTTGCATCTCCTTTACCCAGATGTAGAGACAATACGACCTCACTATCGCCATTTGTAGTATAATCATACATACTATCTCTCAAGTCAAGATGGTTGTAAAATTCTCCATTTACAACTGCCACTTTTCCTGAACCATATAGTGGCTGAGGCGATCCTACTATGTCGAGAATTGCTAATCGGGTATGAGCAAATCCACATTTATCGTCATTGAATATACCATTACCATCTGGACCACGATGGTTCATCAGTTCAATCATTCGTGATAAAACGGCTCGGTCAGGCTGACCAAGCATACCGCCTATACCACACATGGTAGGTGCTAAGGTAAATCATTCAAGAGACCTTGCTTTGTTCAAATCACCAAAGTGGGTAAACAAACATCGTAATCATTAGGATTACGAATGATAGTAGGAATGTCAGTAGATAGGTACTCTGGGGAGGGTCCTTGGATGGCACATCGTCGCTCATGGCGTCTCACCTATTCAATGGCGGGGCAAAGCGCCATTTCAACATAATGGTCTCACATCCAAGGTAATAGCAGAATTACTACTGACATCGGGATGAGCAACATCGTTGCATTATCATCAATCCATCTTAGCCGTGGCCACTCGGCAGCAACGCATAGCGGACCCATTACAAATGCTATCCAAAGTGGAGTGTTGACTTGCATTGTACTAGCAATCCAAATCAATGCGATGAAAATACTACCACAGATGAATACCGTTCTCGAATCTAAACCTTTTCTTCGTACCTCACCAAGGAACGGATCTCCTAGTGAGAGAGATAGAATCAACGGCCAGACCAACTCAGGATAATCTGCTAAAAGGATGAATGTCATTCCAACAGAGAAACCACCCCAGGCTAATGCGCTTACTTGACCTGATTCGTAATCTCTCTGTCCAAAAATCGTGATTCCCAATTTAAGTCTAATCGCTTCACTAAAGATGATTGTAAATGTCACAAATGACACTAGTTGTAATTCTGTTATAGAAAAATATTCTGAAATCTTTTCAGCATACTCATAGTAAACAAAAGGAATTACAGACATCCCGATATGGAAACCTCTTCTGAACAGGTGACCATACATCCCACCGACCGAATGGTCCACAGGATCTGTCAACTCAACTTGGTCAGTCACTAAGTTCCCTCAGCGCGTCCTCGAGTGCTAACCCCTCTTCAGACATGCGGTCAAGGATGGGCTCAAAATGAGGATTTGAGGTGATAATATTTTCATGCGCCATCAATAATTGTTGACGATGACGGGCTCGCTTTGAGGAAGTTCTTTCTTCCAACTGAGTAATCATTGCTGATAAATCATCTAAACCCTCTCCTGTAATCGTACTAGTTTTGATTATTGGAGGGGCATCGGATGTCAAAGTTAGTGACATGGTCAAATCATTGACCACTTTATCTGAACCATCCAAATCTGATTTGTTTACCACAATCAAATCTGCAAGTTCTAACAATCCTGCCTTTTCCGCTTGAATTCCATCGCCTCTAGCAGGACCTTCAACGACTACTATTCGATTTGCAATAGCTGCACAACGCATTTCAGATTGTCCTGTACCAACCGTCTCTATTAGAACCAAATCGAAATTATTAGCCAGCAAATGGCTTGCAAGGTCTCTAATTATAGAAGGTATGGAGCCACTAGAAGATCTAGTTGCAACACTGCGAACAAAGATTGATTCCGCTTTCGATTTGTCGTCAAGAACACTCAATCTAATCCTATCGCCTAACAAGGCGCCACCGCTTAATGGCGAGGTTGGATCAACCGCCAAAACTGCAATGCTTTTTTCTGGAGTTAATCTTTGAAGAATTGCATCTATAATACATGATTTTCCAATTCCGGGTGGACCAGTAATTGCAATAATGTCTCCTTCAAAGGCTTCAACTTGCATCTCGCCATTTTCGATGGCAGATAACTGCCTCGCGAGAACCCTGCGGTCCAATCACTCACCCCAATGCCAACCGTCTTGAGATCCCACTCCACAATCTCTAGTAGAAGCAACATCGACGAATTCTAGGATTTCAGAAGATGAAGTCCCGGGCCCAAATATTGCTCTGACTCCAGCAGAAAATAACGGCGACCTATCCTCTTCAGGGATAATGCCTCCTCCGAACACAACTACATCATTCAATCCTGATTCTTTGAGAAGAGCACACACCTTTGGAAATAGATGGCTATGTGCTCCAGATAATGAAGAGAGACCAACGAAGCGTGCATCTTCGTCCATAACGGTACGAACTATTTGCTCAGGAGTCCTTCGCAGACCAGTGTATATCACCTCATGGCCACCATCCCTTAGCGCCCGTGCAACCACCTTGGCACCACGGTCGTGACCATCAAGGCCGGGTTTGGCTATCACAATGCGTTGCCTTACTCCCATATTCGATGGTGTGTAGGGGCGTCTATGAAGGGGTTGCGGTGTAGAAATGCTCACACAAGCAATAAGGAGGGGCTAACACTGTCGCGGTTTGGCGAAAGGCATGGTGGGTACCGAAGAAAGACTACGGGACCTGCGAGCAAGAAAGGCTCGCGTTGAAGCTGGAGGAGGTCAAGCAAGGGTTGATGCCCAGCATAATCGTGGGAAAATGACCGCTCGCGAGCGCCTAGAAATGTTGTTGGATGAAGGTTCATTTCAGGAGATTGATGCATTGGTAGAGCACCGATGCAGAGATTTCGATATGGATAAGAATGTTATTCCCGGTGATGGAGTTGTTACCGGGCATGGAACAATCAATGGAAGAGAAATTTTCGCATTCGCTCAAGATTTCACAGTTTATGGTGGAAGCCTAGGCGAAATGCATGGTCACAAAATTTGCAAAGTTCTAGACATGGCACTCAAAACAGGAAGGCCAGTAATCGGTCTAAACGATAGTGGTGGTGCTAGAATCCAAGAAGGTGTGGCTAGCCTAGGTTCCTATGCTGAAATTTTCTTCAGGAATGTTCGCGCTAGTGGAGTAGTTCCTCAAATTAGTGTAATAATGGGCCCGTGTGCGGGTGGTGCTGTATATTCTCCTGCAATTACCGACTTCGTGATTATGGTTGACAAAACCGCGCACATGTTCATCACCGGACCAGAAGTCATCAAAACGGTAACAAATGAAGAGGTTTCATTCGAAGATTTAGGTGGAGCCAGCACCCACGGCAGTAAATCAGGAGTTTCTCACTTCACTGCAGAAGATGATCAAGGGGCTATTGATTTAGCAAGAGAATTGGTCGACTTGCTCCCTTCAAATAATATGGAAAAAGCACCGGAAAAGAAAACAAGTGACTCCGCAGATAGAGTTTGTGAAAACTTAGATTCTATTGTACCTGAAGATGCAACCAAACCATATGATGTCAAGGATGTAATCACAGAAATATTGGATGATGGTGGATTCCTTGAAGTCCAAGAAAATTGGGCAGGAAATATCGTTGTTGGATTCGGACACCTAAACGGTTCAACCGTTGGCGTAGTCGCAAATCAACCAAAAATTCTAGCTGGTTGCTTAGATATTGATGCTAGTGACAAAGCAGCACGTTTTGTTCGATTTTGTGATGCATTTAACATCCCACTTATCACTCTGGAAGATGTTCCCGGATTCTTGCCTGGTACCAATCAAGAATGGGGTGGAATTATTCGACACGGTGCTAAATTATTGTACGCATACGCTGAAGCAACTGTTCCCAAGTTAACCGTCATTTTGCGTAAGGCGTACGGTGGTGCGTATGATGTGATGTCCTCAAAGCACATTCGCGGTGATTACAATGTTGCTTGGCCAAGTGCAGAACTGGCTGTGATGGGAGCCGAGGGTGCAGTCCAAATTATTCACCGACGAAGATTGCAAAATGCTCGCGACCCAGAAGGTGAACGAAGTAGGTTAATCGATGATTTTGAAGAGAAATTTGCCAACCCATACAAGGCTGCAGCATTGGGCTATCTCGATGATGTGATAGAACCAAACCAAACGCGTGAACGCTTGTGTAAGGCACTAGGAATGCTACTTGACAAAGAAGAATTGAGGCCTGCTAGGAAGCATGGAAACATACCATTGTGAGTGATAACATGGCTGATATCGAAACCCTTCGAATGGCGGCAATTGCGGCTGTGTTGGCAGCAACATCAAGTCGCGACGACCCCTCGCAAGTAGGCCGAAAGTTAGGAGAATCTTGGACTCAAGATCATCGAAGAATGAACATGGGGTTGTCTTCACTAATGCAACGTAGGAGCTCTCGCTCTCCTTGGAGGTGAAAAGATGGGTGAAATTCGTAAAGTGACAGTCAATGGAGAAGAATTCGAAGTTGAACTAGAGCAAGAGGGTGATGTGTGGACCGCAGTAGTGGGCGGGAAAACTTTCGAGATTAGTGTCCCAGATTCTGGACCTGCTCCAAAGCAAAGAAGGGCTTCAGGCGGTAAGTCGAAAAAATCCGGTAAGGTAAACGCAAATATTCCTGGCAAAGTAGTAACTGTAGAGGTTTCATTAGGTGATGAAGTGGAAGCAGGGCAAGTAGTGATGATACTTGAAGCCATGAAGATGCAAAACGAAATCCAAGCCCCCATCAGTGGTACAATAACTGAAATTCACTGTGAAGAAGGGCAATCTATCGAGGCCAATGTTCCATTATTAGTGATAACACCTCCAGAAACTGATGAAGAGGACTGAAAAATTACAACCATTAAAGCAGGGCGAGGTATCAGGTGATAATATGGGAGATGAAGCCGTTTGCGATTATCCAGGTTGTGGAGCAGTTGGTGACATCATTTCTCGCTTATCTCCCGAAGGATATCTTGTCGCTACTGGAAAGAAAGCATATTCCTTCCGAGAAGCATATCGCAGATTCCACTACTGTGGAGACCATCACGAAGA
>CAZEXE010000078.1:0-6658 GCA_964516645.1 uncultured Candidatus Poseidoniales archaeon | reverse complement strand
GTTGATGGTGAACTGAATGAGACTACTTCCGAAGTGTGCTGGGCGTGCAGAGAACCGCTAACACCTGAGCAGGCCCAAAGTCCTGAGTTCGTGCGTGGAGTCTCTTGCCCCTACTGCATCTAATTCAAGTTTCAGATGAATCACATTTCTTCTTCGATGATTTCGTCAGTCTTGGCGATGAACGAAATCGCCTCGGGATTCTCTACTGCAATAATTCCTCGAATATTGTGAATATCTCGTAACATGTCGGTAGGTGGTGCAACCTTAATTCGTGATTCATGAATTTCAATCGTGCTACCAGGCGCAGCATCTACACCCCCATCAGGTAGCCAGAGTCCGATTGCCCCGATTTCTGAATGATGAGAAACCAAGAGGACTCTTCCATTATCGTCTTCATCGATTCTTACGATGATTAAAGGAGAATTCTTTGGAATCAGTTTTGTTGCTGATTGCCATTCAGTCCATGTTTCGTCCAATGGTTTGGACAATTGTTCAGCCTTTTGATCGATTTCGGAAATTTGAGTGGCGAATTCTTGTGATGCATCTTCCGAAATTGCATTCAAACTATCGAGGAGTTGCCTCAATCCATCATATTGAGACTCTTCCTTGTCTGTAAGTGCAGTATTTGCTAATAGTAATACTTCGGACAACATTTCCAATTTGTCATTTTGTCCTGATTCGATTGCACATTCCATCGCTTCATCTAGAATCTCAATCGCCAAACCTGGGCAGTCTATTGCCAACAATGAATTTCCAACGCTAGTCAACACATTTGTAGCCTCCGATTTGTCGCCTGAAACTATCGAATTAGCAGAACTCAAGTGAACTTGAGCGAGTTCTTCATCTCCATCAATATGTCGTGAAACTCCTGCCAAAACCAAATGACTCAGTCGATTTGCTCCAATGGTTTGGCACTGACGGTCTGCAGTCTCGAATAACATTGCTGCACGATTCCAATTCTTTCCTGCTAGTGCTAATAATCCCAATTGATGCATTGCTCGCATTTCCGCTCCCACATCATCAACCAGAGTTGCAATCGATAGTGCTCTTGAGAGATGTAATTTTGACAACTTTAGATTGCCTGACATCTTTGCTAACACACCTAATGCAGATTCCATACGATACAGATAGCCCGACATTGCTCTGTGTGCTAATTCGGCTAATTCCTCACCCAAGGGTGCTAGGTTAGTTCCAGTTAACTCCAAAATCTCACTCAATATTTCAATCGATGAATCGTATGCCTGTTTGATGTCATCCGAACTACCATCTGAGGATAGAGATGCTAAGTGCTCATCTAGCCTTGCAATTGGAGCACAAATTTCTGGTAAAGAACCCAACTTGTTCAATGTAGATTTCTTTACGCGCTCGCCGCGGATTGAGCGAATCAAACCTGAAATCATTTTTCTTTCATCCGGTTCAGATGTATCTTCACTATCTTCGGCTAATGCCGCTCTTGAAGACAACAATGAATCTACCATCCAAGTCAATTTGGCCTGGATGTCGTACTGTCCTGCTCTACTAATCGCATAACGCATCTCTGCAGCACGAACTCTGCGAGAAAGACTTCGCATTCTAGTTCGCTGACCTCTATCGCCTGAATCCGCTAGACGCTGAAGGAATGTTGAAGGTGGGCATGTTTCAAAATTTAGATTGACTTTTTCTCCAGTTGTAGTCATCTTGAAATCATCCGAAACAAGAGTGACTTTGTGGCCTTCATGGGCCAGTTTAGAGGCGAGAATCATCAATGACAAATCTACATCTTGCGGTGAAGCCCTCTCACCGATTTTTTGGGCTAATGCTTTGATTTCAGCTTCATCAATTGTGACAGTGATTATCAAATCTCTAATCTCACCGAGGAGATTTGGCTGGCCTTGCCATCTTTGAAATCTGACAGTTTTGATTTCTTTATGGACTCCTGGGGTCACGTATAGTGCAGAATCTTCTGAATTTAGGATCTTTTTCAAATCAGCAAGAAATCCATTTGGTGCCATCGAACCCACATGAATGAAACAGTTTGAGTCAACCACCCACACATTGGCCATGATTGGGGTTAGGGGAACTAATAGTTTGTTTTAACCCTTAGATTCAACAGATTTGTCAGTGGGCGGACTATCGCCAAGATATTTCCTATCAAACCAGATAGGACCGCCTGGAGGAATCGCTGCAAGCATTCCTTTAATCGCAAGACTGGAATCCATTCTCCCTTTGTGTTGTTCCCACCAAACGAGGCCGACATAAAGCATGAATAAGAATCCATGAATGGGTCCGATTATTTTGACAAGAATTTCATCGCCACCAATATATTTCATCGGCATTGCAATGAAGAAAAGGGAAATTGTAGAAATCGTTTCTAGAATTCCTGAAATCTTGAACAAGTTCATCTCAAGTCTCCACCATAGGTCTTGAAGAACCGCAAGACGGGCATAATTGTTCATCGCTACCAGAGTAATCATGCTTACATGCTGGACAAGATGATGCTAACTCCATTTTACCCATTGATTCCACTGACTCTCCCTGTAGAGAGATGTATCCACTGTTGATATTTCCAACAGTGTATCTTCCTGCACCACCGAGCCTAACAAGTAAGTCTGGAGGCAGAGTTACTGTGCCTGTCTCATCGATAATCAATTCCCTATCTTTAGTCAAATTCTCAACATCGATAGAGTCCCCATGTTCGGCAACGAATCTGCCATCCCTCAATTCCAATGAACGATTTGCGAAAGCCGCTACTTCCTTGGAGTGCGTTACAATCAAGAATGACACACCATCTTTTTCGTGTAAATCTTTGAACAAAGCCAAAACTTCCCTGCTCGTAACTGGATCAAGAGCACCAGTTGGCTCATCAGCAAATATCAATCTTGGTTGAGTAATCAGAGCACGGGCAATCGCAACACGTTGTTGTTCACCGCCACTAAGCATTGCAGGAAGCGCATGCATGCGATGCCCCATGCCTAATTTTGTTAGCATTGAATCTGCAATTTTCAGCGCTTTCTTTGAAGCAACTCCTTGGTGACGCAAAGGTTGAGCGACGTTATCTCTAGCATTCAAATTTGGAAGCAAATTTCCTTCTTGGAAAATGAAAGAAACTGTCTTTTGTCGAAGTTCTACCAATTCTTGACCGGTAAGACGCGTCATGTTTTTCCCAGCAAGACTGACTGAGCCAGCACTTGGCTTCATCAATCCACCAAGACACTTCATCAGAGTAGATTTACCTGAACCTGAAGGACCTACTACTGCAATCGCTTCTCCGGCCTTCATATCTATGTGAAGACCACGCAGTGCAACTACGTTACCATCTTCAGCTTTGGATTCGTAAACATGGTAAAGCCCATCTGCATGTAATATCGTATCACTCATGCTTACTCCCCCTTCAATACGCTTGCCAAATCTGCTTTCAACGCCTTACGCGTTGTAACAAGCAATGCAACTACAACAGCAGCGAATACCGCAATCGAAACCAAAAATATCTGAGTCCATGGATACACTAGAGTTCGTTCTATTACGGTACTTGAGCCACCAAATATTTGGAAGATAAATCCGAAAATATCGAAGAATCCGTTGAAAGATAATGCTAGTGCTACTCCGAGAACTACTCCTAATGCCATTGAAACCATTACTATTGACAAGATTTCGAACAATACCAGCCTAATGATTTGGTTAGGAGATGCTCCAATTGCTTGCAACACAGCAAGTTCCTTTTGTCTCTGATTGAGAACTAAAGATAAGAATACGAAACTCGATGCTACTGCTGCAACACTAGCAACAACAAATTGTAGGGATAGAAGCCCAGGGGTTCCAAAAATCAGCCCTCCGTTTCGCTCTACTTCTTTGTGTGTACTGGACCAATCCATTGTTTCAGAGACTCGGGAATCTGCCTCAAGTTGTGAAGCGAGTGATTCTAAATCATCCCCAGTGACTCCCTTCACTCTAACTATCCAAGTGGTAGAGGTGTAATTGTCTGCAGCATCGTTTCCGACCAAAGATCTCCACTTATCTTCCCCAATAATCAGTGTAGATTCAATTACTGTAGAAGTGACACCAGGGAAATATTCGTGTACTCCCATGTAGTACATTTCAGTACTAAATTTAGTGATTTCCAGAGTAACTGAAGTATCAGCAAGGAATAATGGGGCTGCCAAAGGAGGAGGTATCAATGAAGGGCCTGATGCGCAAGATGTAGCATTACTATTTGTTCCATCAGGACAGGTTGTATTCGACAAAGTTGCCCCCGATAAATCGACCAAACCAAATAATCCATTCAGATTTGCATTAGTGAAGTCCGCTCCTTCAACGGAACCTCCCATGAAGTTGACAATAATCGTATTCTCGAGATTTGCTCCAGTCAAATCAGCGTTTGATAAATCGGTATCAAACAGTATAGATTCGCTTAGGTTTACATTTGACATATCTGCCCCAGAAAGATTTGTCTCAGACAAATCAACTCTGCCTAAATCTCTCTCATTCATGTCTTGGCCAACCAAACTTAGTCCTGACCAATCACCTTCCATCAAATCGACATATGCGAAAAATAGTGCATTAGGGTCGGTTTCCTCAGAACCTCCAGAAGTGAAATTGAATTCGATTTTCTCCCAAACCAAAGTTACAATCTCAGATTTTTCATCAGACCTCTTTAGAAGTTCATCATCAAGGCGATTCTCATCTCCTCCACGGTCAGAACCGGGCAAGTCTAGTGAATATGCTGCATCTTCTCCAGCGGAGAATCCACCGCTTTGATATGCGTCTAATGCCTTGGAGATATCATCTCCAGGAAGTGCTTGCTCACTCCACTTCAAAACATCATTACTGCCTTCAAATAACACTAAAGTTTGCAATCCTTCACCACCTTGAGCATCTGTCAAAACAATTTGAGGGACGCTTGTAGCAATTGGTTTCACATCAGCGTCAGCATATTCTTTGATTATGCTGATGATCTCTGATTCGTTGACATTTTGTTCCATCTGAATCTGTAGGTCAGAACCAACCGTCGCATCTACTGTCTTCTCATCTACAAGTGTGCCAGTATATCCTTGAACTGCTGCAAGTGTAACAATTGATAATGTGAGTAACATTATGACTGCAAGTCGGTTTACGGATTCTGCTGAACCAGACCCTTTGAGGCCTCTCTTTACATCCTTCAATATAGGGGATTTGCCGAAAATGAGTTGCATGATTTGTGGACCTTTAGCGCCAATTCTGCCAAGAAGAAGTGCTCCACCAATCCACAATGCGAACGGGCCGAAAATTCCGATTAACCCCTCCACAAAGAAGTTGGAAATGATTCCATCTTCGCTTCCATTCATCTCAAGCCAAGTATCAACGACGGCAAGCATTCCGAATAGGAAAGCAGTCCAATGTAACCATCTCTTCGGTTCGGTTTTCTTTACGGTTTTCTTTACGCCTTCTTCGATTTCTAACTCAATGAAATCGCGAGCACGGCTACGACCGAATACTAATGCAAGTCCGAGTGTTGTAACTGCAGTGAATAGGGTTGACCAAATTCCCAAAGTTGGATTGACATCAAAGTCACCAGTTCTGAATTCCATGAATCCTACAGAAGACAAAACAATTGGAACTGCCAACAATGCCAAGATGTAACCAACAAGCCAGGCAACAGATGACATAACGAATAATTCGAGAAGAACCATGCCTTGCAGACTTCGTCCATCTGCACCAATTACACGATGGATACTGACTTCTCTTCGTCTTTGTTCAAGAGATAATACCAATCCGTAAATCAGAACTGCAATCGATAATATCACAATTGGAATCATAATAATATAATCAAAAATCTGAATTAATCCAAGGAATATGTTCAGGAAGGTGATCGTGCTACTGACGATATCGGTGTAGTATAATTCAATCCCTTCATCGGTGTAGTTTTGACCTTGTACTCTAGTTCCCAAATCCTCGAGCCAGTCTTCAGCATCAGCAGTTGAAGTTGTTGGAAGTTGGCCTCTGTCAATTGTAACTCCCAGATACATGTGGTCATAGAGCATCAAGGTTCCGCGTTGAGATTCGTCAAGTACTTCCCATGTAGTAAAGAGAGGATTAAATGGTAGTGTTGGGTTACCGAAATCCCAAGGTTCGTAAATCCCCATGACAGTCAAATTTTCTACAGTCATCCACATTCTACAGAAGAGCATTTCATTGGTCTCTGGAGTGATTTCACCGTCACAGTTGTCACTTGTGATAGAACCTTCAACAAGAGTTGATTCATCCACAACATATGCGAAAGTCAGAGAATCTAACTTGTCGCCTACATTGGCTTGAGCTTGGCTAGCAATTGTAGATGGTAAGATTATTCCACGGTTTGCACTCATGTTTTCTGGAGAGGGCCACTCACCTAGGCCTGGGATGATATTTGCTCCCAATCTTTTGGCCAGTTCTCCATCAAAGGCATTTGGACCAAGGAATCGAATCGCACGCATGTCCGATATTGGAGGGCCATTAGCGTCAGCTTCTGGATAAGAGAAAGTCACATTCGACCAATACGGATTAGCATCGTCTGATATGGCGCGCATTTCCAAAGGTTGAGCAACGACGAATTCGCGATTAAAGAATCCTCCACTATGTATTCCTTGACGACCAAGAACCAATGTACAATCATTGAACTCAGAAAAATCTTCCAATAACTCATCACACACACTAGTCATTACAG
>CAZEXE010000077.1:0-6746 GCA_964516645.1 uncultured Candidatus Poseidoniales archaeon | reverse complement strand
CGTGGGCCAAGACTGATTGTATTGGATGGCGGCCCCACCGCGATTCGAACACGGGTTCGTGGCTCCGCAAGCCACTGTGATATCCAGGCTACACTATGGGGCCAGTGTAAACTCGGCGACCTACCTTTTCCATTTAAGCGCGACGGGCGCATCAAACTCGCCATTCGAATTGAGGCCAATCGTATTGCTTCGCAATCGCTTTGAGACCGCCTTCAGCATTTACCGCAACTGGATTTCCAGTTATTGACATAAAAAACGAATCGGCATGGGTATTTCCATAGCCCCAGCAATTTGACAAATCGTGTCCAACACTTTCAGCATCTGCTTGTACAACAGGCACCTTTCCTTTTCTCCTAGGGACTCTCCATCCTCGCTCTGAACCGCTTAGTATTCCTGTCATATCTTCTGGGCCACAACCGTACACTGCATCCATACCAAGATGGTCTGCCATGGCTTGAGCCATAGGCATCACAGTAGCTGTAATCAAGACGAGTCGGTGTCCTTGTTCTCGGTGCCAATCCAATCTTTGCCGAGCCTCATCACTAACTCTCTTTGATAGTTTAGTTTCGACAAGTTCTGCTGAATATTTGCGTAATGTTTCCCAGTTACACAATGCTAAATGGCCCCGATTTCTTGCTGAATCGTAAACCGAGCGACCTCGGAATAAATTTCCTACAAATCCGAGTGTCCACATAGTTGCGCCCAAAGGAATTCTCCAAGGTCTACGCATAGATAGCATTGCAGTGAGGCTTTTTTCACTGGATGAATCCAATAAGGTGCCGTCTAGATCAAAGTACGCTGTAACGCCACCCATGGTGGTGTGGCAGCGAAGGTGCACCTTCAGACTGTCGATTATTCACTGTCTTCAGGACCGTAAACTCTCCTTCCTGCTACGTGGTCTTGCCACCAAGTCAGATGTGAATCTAAATGTCGAGGAATAAAGAAGCCTACTTTCCTTGGAGTTAGTCCATGATTTCTCATTTTCTTATCATGTGTTAGATAGGCAACTATTGATTGTGCACTACAGCCTGGATTTGAGAAAACAAAACGCTTGATTTCATCCTTTAATCGCTGCAGTCTTGCCTTTTTTTGTGTACCTTGACCTCTTGTTGGTGGTGACATAAACTCAAAATCGCAGTCAACCCATATCAAAGAGTAGGTTGATTCCCCAATGGTCCCGAACAATGCGAGAGATTTTGAATCCCCGGCCTCTCGCATGCATTGGTCAACATGGTAGATTCCGTAGAAATCAAGCGCGTGGGAATTCGTGATTACCTTTCCATCGACGTAGAAGTTTGGATGAACAACCCTGATGATATGGATTTCAAACCACGAACACACATCAGTGGAAGTCGATTCGCAATCTCCTCCGCAACCAACGGAAAAGAGATGGCTAGCGTCGAATTAGATGATGAGCAAATGGAAGCTGCACAAAGAGACCGCCAAGTCGAACTAAGAGTCAAATTCGGAGTCCAAGGGATGCACGGAAGACTCACCCATATTCATCCAATCATTGCTGATGGCAAGGCGAAAAAATTAGCCAACGCAAATTGGAAAACAGTACAACCAATTCAATTTGATTGAATTAATCATAAGCGACTTCGGTCAATATCGGAGTCAAGACTGTGATTACGATGGACAAGGTCCAATCGTTTCCACCATCAGGGTCAGGTGCTCCCGGAATTAGAGGGTCTGGGTCCGCATTTTGCGCAACGATTGTCCAAACCCATTCGCCTTGACCAAACCTTGCTCCAGGATCATTTAGTAGACTTTCCAATAACTGGTCAGCACTATCTGCATCATAAACTCCCTCTTCCACTACTGGGTTCAGTTTGCTATCATTCAATTCAGCAATAGTAGATTCATTTCTAGTGATGTTTCCTGGGCTGGTTTGTGCACTACGCCTGTGACCATCATCTACAATGTTTAATGACAACGTGAAATTATCAGGTGGTAACATTAGGTCTTGATCTAACTCCAATACTGCATCATATGCCATGATTCTAACTCCATTTCCAGGAGTCATATTGTCAGACCATGTCTCTCCTTGAGCTAAGTATTCATCGTAATTCCACTCAAGTGTATTCTGTACCCATGAAACCTTGTATCTGCGAGGTTGGACATCTATGGTGAATTGCTGAGTTGCAATTCCGCCTTCATTATCGTCAACTGTAAGTGAACCTAGGATTGTACCACTGCTCTCTGTTGGCAAATATACCATGTTCTCTGTTGAATCTACATCGTTTCTAGTATCGCCATCTCCGTCGCTATCCTCAAGGAAATTAAGATCCCAAATAAATTGCATTGGGCCTCCTTCAGGGTCGACGGTGTTCGAAGCATCAAGGAGAACTATGTCCCCGCTTCGAACATCATCTGGAATTGAAAGATTGAGTTGGGGTGCGCCATTGACTCTAATCAGCACTGTAGTAGAATCTGTTCCACCTTGATCATTAGTTACTGTCAGTTTGACATTGAATTGTCCCGATTTCAAAAATTGGTGCGAAGTAAATCCAGCGATTGTTGATGTTTCAGTACCGTCGCCAAAATCCCACTGATACTCAGTAATCACTCCTTCGATAGCGTCGGATGCTCTAGCGTCGAAGGTTACCTCCTCTCCTTGTTGAATCTCGGTTGGAGCAGCGGTCAAAGCCGCACGTGGGTCGACGGTGGTTTCCAAAACTCCAGTACATCCTGCCATTAGTTGTACTAACAAAAGGGCGCAAAGAAATAGCGACCTTTTGCTGTGCATGCCAATCGCTTTAGTTATTATTATCTAACTCTGTCCCTTTAATGGTCAACATTGTCGGATTCAAAATCGACTTCAGAAGGAAGGTCGCCAATGATTTCAGCACCCACGAGCAAGTCATCAAATTCGGTTTCCTCAACAGTATTCAATTCATAATTTGATTCCATTTCTTTGTCCAATAACGCATCCAATTCTACCTCTCCAGTATCATATTCTGGTGTTGCATCAACAACTTCAGGAGTTTTCAATTCAACTTCTTCGGATTCAAATGCAGAAAGGGTTTCTTCTAGTAACGCCTCTTTGTCAAGTTCAGGTAATTCAATGGGCGGTTGTATGATTTCTTCCGGTTCATCGGGCTTCTTCTTGAACCAATCTCGGACGCCCATATCTCTGCCTGTGGCCATTATCAACATAGAAATTGTGTAGTGATGTTCATTTGGGTCGGCCTGCAGCGTATGCCTATGGTCGATATTCTTCAGGGGCACAAAGTGCTTGCATTCGACCTTGAAACCACAGGTGTTTCGACAAATAATGACAGAATTGTTCAGGTTGCACTAATCGGTGCTGACATCGATGGTAGTCCAATCCATTACGACATTCTAGTTAACCCTCAAAGGCCAATCCCTAATGATGCTTCGCGAATACACGGAGTTTTTGATTCAGACGTGCGTAGTAAGCCGATTTTCAAACATTTTACAGAAGAAATATGTGCCCTAATGGAAGGTGCTGTAATCGTTGGACACAATGCAAGAAGGTTCGACATGCCACTAATAGAAAATGAGTTTTTCAGGTGTGGAGTATCTCCCCCAAAACCGCTGGTAATTCTCGATACATTGGAAGTGGTTAGGAGGTTAAGAATTCCTAGGCCGCACAATCTTGGAGCTCAATGTGCAAGGCACGGGATTGATTTGTCAAATGCTCATAATGCGGCGGCAGATGCGGCGGCTTGTTTGCTACTCTTGTGGAAAGTGATGAGAGATCATCCTTCTAGTTTTAGACGCTCTCTGCCAGAGATTGAAGACTGGTTAATCAACGGGGATGTTCGTAAAGATGAAAGTGAATTGGGACGATCATTATCTGATTTAGAATCCTTGGATAATGGTGGAAGAATCAAGATCGATGACAAAGCATACATTGTTGCATTTGGAAGGCATAGGGGAAAGGATCTGCAGACTATTGAGCGTGAAGACCCTCGATATGTAGACTGGTTAATTTCTCCAAATGGTATTGAAGATGATTCCGCTAGAGAAATCCTGAGTGAATTCATCTCAAGCATCAGGAATGGGTGACCAAGCCAGAACATCACACCAGTGGCCAACTCTCCAAGTATCTCGATTTGTCATAGCGCCTCCAATGAATATAGGGCCTTGGTGGTCGGTTGCAAGTAATTCTAGTAATGCTTCTTTACCGCGTCCATCAAATTTAATCGGTACTTGAATCCCAGTTGGCATCGCTCTTCCTTCAGCATTTGCAGGTTCACAAATTTCTGCTATTCCCGAACCGTTTACTTCATCGAAATGATGTAGTAGAATTACGGAATCTGAAAAATCTTCTTTTCCCAATGTTCCATTTTCTAGACGCCAATTCCACCAGTGAGGGCACCAAGCCTTCCAATCACAAAATCCACCACAAGAAGATTGGCCAGGTGTTGCTTTGAATGGTACTTCACTAGGTTGAGTGGCGTCCCATGCCTTGAGGGCGTCTTCCAACACTGAATCGCCTGTGGCTGTATATCGTGTTGCATTTACAGTATACCACCCTTCGGTTTTCACAGGCGGTGCGTTAGGATTGTTGGAAAGAAGAATGTCTCTGTAAAGCAATAATTGCCTTTGGACTTCAGGCTTCAACTCTTCATCTGGTGCTCGCCCAGTTTTCAAATCAGCAACTACCCATCCCTTCAGTTCTCCATTGTCATCAACATCTGCAAACAACATATCTAGTCTGCCCATCAAACGATTATCCTTGGTTCTCAATTCACCTTCAACTGCGATAACTCTTGACAGTAAGCCCCTCCAAAGAGCAACCGTGGTTTTGAGAGGTGTTACACCGAATGCTCCTACGAATTCCAAGAGCATTTTTATCGCTCCTCTTTGCATTCTTTTCGCCTTATCCCATTCCTTTTCTTTCCACATTGGCCTGCGTGGAGTTGCTAAGAAAATTGCTTTTTCCTCTTCCCACCTTTGTTTCAAAAATTTCTCAGCCATTTCTGGTAACCAATGTGTTTCTTCGGGCTTGCGACCAGACAAATCAATTTGCAATAAATCCTCAATTGAAGCGTGAACAGCGGTCCCTAGGCTTGCTGCCATACCAGTTTTCCTAGGCAATTTTTGACGACTTAGCCAATACATGCGCGGGCAAGTCTCGAATCGATTCCACGCTGATGGTGATAGCGTGTGCTTTCTTTCCTCGCCCATAGATAGCCTTGGGCGGTCCCCCTTCAAATTGCTTGGGATGCAATTCGAACAAAACAGGGGGCGAGATTATACGCAAGAAGGTGTGTCCTTCGTCCATGGAAGGAGCGAAGGTATGGCTCGACAAGAGTGTCGATATCGAAGATGCGTTAGTGGTATGTTGTTTTCCAAGCGTTGGAATGGTGTCTAGTGTAGTTGCACATTTCTTGATTGATCACCTCAACCTAGAATTTGTAGGAGGAGTAGCACACCCTAAACTGCCAGCCATTTGTTTAGTGCAAGATGGTGAGCCGTTACCACCGATTCGCGCATATGCTGGTGAGCCGATTTGCAAAATCGAAGGCGTTTGTGACAAAGTGCTGCTACTGATGAGTGAATTGATTGTTCCTGACCCGCTTGTTCATGAAATTGTGAGTTCGCTATTCGTTTGGTCCAAAGAACAAAATGCTGCAATGGGCGTTCTAATCGATGCATTTGCACGAAAGGGAATGAAAGGCGGACTCAATGGAAATGAGCCTATGGTTGAATATGAAGATACTGAAGAAGTGGATGTGCTTGGAGTTGCAGCGACACCAAAAATGGCTGATTTACTTAAAGAGATGGATATCAAACTACTAGAGCAAGGCGTCATCAAAGGAATGACTGGTGCCATGTTGAGTGAAGGTTCCAGCCGTGGCAGGAATATTATGAGCATCATGGTTGAAGCAGATCCTCGATTCCCTGACGCTAGGGCAGCAGCGGTTATCATTGAACATCTGAACAAAATGTTGCCTGTGGCTGACTTAGACCATGGGCCACTACTTGCTGAAGCTCAACAATTAGAAGACCAGATTAGAAGTATGATTGAGGGTGCAGAATCTGAACCATCGCCATCTTCAACTTCGATGCTCTACGGTTGATTTTCCTACGATTATCATACCAAGAATCAGTAAGACAATACTCGCCCATATTGGGAAAAGCATTACGGTTTCTTTTGGAATCAAAAATAGTAGAGTTTCTCCACGAGAATATTCTCCGCCCATTCCGGCTGTTGTAAGCATTAATCCGACTGAAATCATACCTGTGCTTGCATGACGAATATCTACTTCACCGCCCCATTTTCTGCGCAGCAAAACGCCAACTGCTAAGCCAGCAGAAGCCATTGATAGCAACAATTTGTTTGCCAATAATGGATTGTCGATTCCGTCCCCTGGGACTGCATTAACTCCACTGATTATCGCTAGAGGTGTTGCAATTAATCCCCCCAATAATGCCCAATGCGCAACAGCTTCTCTTGAAGCCGGTCCTTTTCCTAGCACACATAACAGGAAAGCGACTCCGGCAAGAGCGAACATACCGATGGTAAGTTCGGTTGAAATTACATGAAAAGTACCTGCGGAAATCATTGTAGTCCACCTCTTGCTAAAGTGTCAAGATGTTCTTGACCATAGTATTCCCATTGTTCCATAGTCCAGCCAGCAGGTAATCCTCCTTCTGGCAGAGGTGGGCCTCGGATTTGTGGTTCCTCAATTGGTGAGGGGTTGGGTTGAATTCGGCCAAATTGAGTGGATACTTCTTGCGTGTTATCGTACTTGTTAACTTCAATATTT
>CAZEXE010000076.1:0-6859 GCA_964516645.1 uncultured Candidatus Poseidoniales archaeon | reverse complement strand
ATAACAGGGTGGTCGGTCGGCGACTTGCTTCTAAAGCATCGAGGGAGTCATATGAGTAAACCCGTAAGCAAGACAAACCCAAATCTAGTCGGTCTAATCGGCGATTTGAAGGCACAGTCTCGCGAGACCGGCGCACCTCTGTGGCGAGATGTCGCACTACGCCTTTCCAAGAGTCGTAGTAACTGGGCACAGCCAAACCTTAGCCGCTTGAGTCGTCATTGCCCCGAGGGCGTTACAGTTCTCGTTCCAGGCAAGCTTCTCGGTAGTGGTGAAGTTTCAGCCAAGCACGACGTCGCCGCATACAGTATTAGCGCTGGAGCCCGTGAGAAAATTGAGGCAGCAGGAGGCAGAGTCCTTTCGCTTGCTGAATTAATGAACGAAAACCCAAACGGATCGGGGGTGTACATCCTTGGCTGAAAGCAAGACATTCGTCTATGACGCCGACGGATTAGTCCTAGGTCGCTTGGCTAGCACAGTTGCAGATATTCTTCTGAAGAGCACCCGTGCTGGAAACAGTGACCAAGTGGTTATTGTAAATGCAGAAAAGGCAGTCGTATCTGGCAAACCATCTTCTGTTTATGCAACCTACCACGATAAATATGCACTAAACCACGCTCGTAAGGGACCTTATTTTCCTCGAATGCCTGATATGATTTTGAAAAGAACCGTCAGAGGTATGTTACCATACCAAGCAAAGAGTAGTGGACGTCGTGCACTTCGCAATCTACGTGTCGAAATCGGCTGTCCTAGCCACCTGTCAGGAGACCTTCCAGAAGGTCACGAAGCAGGTGATGACAGTAAGATTCGACGCCCGCTCCCACAACGATTCGTTCGTCTGGGAGAGATTAGTGCCAACTTAGGCGCACCAGCACACCAATGGAATGGGGGTGAGCAGTGATGGCTCGCAAGAAGGGAAAGAAAAAAGTCGTACATACATCAGGTAAGCGTAAGACCGCAGTTGCCCGTGCTACCGTTAAGGTTGGCAAAGGAAGAGTTCGAGTAAACAGCGAACCTATCGAAATCCTCCAACCCGCATTATCCCGCCGTAAGGCAATGGAACCACTAGTCATTGCAGATGCAATGAACCGCCTGTCCAAGGTGGACATCAATATCCTAACCCATGGTGGTGGAATTATGGGCCAGACCGATGCGATTCGAACCGCATTGGCTCGTGGCCTTGTTCACTATAATGGCGGTGCGGAAGGCCTTGATGAGGAACTTCGTGACGAATACCTGCGCTTCGACCGCAGTTTATTGGTTAACGACCCTCGTCGCAAGGAACCAAAACATCAACTCGGTCGTGGTGCTCGCCGAAAGAAGCAGAAGTCGTATAGGTGATTAAATGATTATTCCAGTACGTTGTTTTAGTTGTGGCGGATTAGTCGCTCACAAGTGGGAAGAATTCAATGAAATGAAAGACGCAGGAACTGATGTAATGTCAGCTCTTGATGAACTCGGATTTGAGCGTTATTGTTGCCGCCGAATGATCGTTTCACACATCGATTTGATCAAAGAGGTTGCACCATTCAGTGCACCTCGTGAGTGAGCACATTCGAAATCCGATTCCCCATGCAAAGGGCTTGTGGGTTAGCTTGGCCTATACTTGGCGGCTGGGGGCCGTCAGACCCCAGTTCAAATCTGGGCAGGCCCACTGCCTGGGACTATTCTAGGCACTTGGCTTTCTGAGTCTCCGTAGGAGACTCGGAGGCAATGAATTGATGGTAGATGAGACTTTACCGGACATTATGAGAATCCGCTCTTTGATGCTAGCAGCCATCATCACCCTCTCTTCCTTAGCGGTAGTAATCGCTAATGATACGGTCACTACACAGGATGTTGAACTATCTGGAAATCACACAATGACAGGCAATTATACCGTTTCTCACGGTACAACTTTGACAATCAAACCGGGCACTACAATAGATATGCAAAACTATTGGATGAAAGTCGAAGGAACATTACTTGCAAACAATGCAACAATAATGTCTTCAATACAAACTACTGGACCTGGTTCTCATAATGCTGGAGTATGGGATGACCTCACAATTTCTTCAATAGGTAGTGCAACACTTGACAACGTCACAATTTCAAATGCAAAATCGTGTATTATTGTAGATGGTGATTTGACAGCAACCTCTCTTACTCTTGAGGATTGTTTGATTGGAATAGAGGTTGATGGAACCGCAACAATCGATGGTCTATCTGCAAGCCACATCGATCATGATGGAATTAGAGTCACAGGCGATGCAGACTTATCAGTGTCTGATTTTGATGACATGTCTGGAGGAATTCACTCCAGCGGTGATTTGACAATGTCTGAGATTAGTTTCAGCAATGTAGGCGTAGGAGTTTCATTAACCGGTGGTACAGTTGATGCCGAAAACTTACATTTCAATACTGGAGTCGGTAATGCAGTTAGCATTTCTTCAGGAGTTAGTGGCGATATAGATGGAATGGAGGGTCAAGCAACTAATGCAATCGTCTCCATGGATTCTACAGGATTTACAATCTCAAATATCGATATGTCTGGTGAAAGATTGGTTAATTCTTGGTCGGCTGGTGATTTGACAATTTCAGATGCAATTTTCTTTGCAGATAGCGCAGAAACCCCAATCGATTTGAGAACATCAGGAACGGTTACATTATCTGACATTAATTTGACTGGCGGATTTTCTTCGGGTCAGAATTCATACGATGCGCCTTGGATTGGAATGGCTTTAGCTGGAAGTGGAGATTACCAAATATCAACATCAAAGATTGATGCAACAGATTCAGCATTGAAGGCAAGCGGCACTGGAACGCTTACCATTACCGATTCAGAATTCACATCTGAGAGACTCGGACTTTCATTTTCCGGAATTTCTTCAACAACCCTTGACAACGTTGTCGTCAATATTTCATCAGGCGGAGAAAAGGGAATTGACATTCTTCAAGGAGCGCATTCATTCATTGATTTAGAAGTCAATATGCCATTCAACCAATTTGCAACCGGAAGTACTGGAATAGAAGCATGGTGGTGCGATATTGATGCCGAAGAAATAGCAGTGAATGGTTTTGCAAATAGCATATCTGTTTACGAATCCATACTAGAATCAGAAGATCTGACCCTTCTTGATTCTAGCAAACAAGGACTTTACGGAAGTTCCTCGATGATTTATGTTTCAGATTCTTTAGAGACAAGAGTCTCGGATAATGGATTGGTCATGGCCTCTTCAAATGCTGTATTGAGAACCTGGACGGCAAGTTATCACGAAGAAGGCGGCATAATTGATTCTGAATCTGAAGTTACCGTTTGGTCACTTACTTCTTCCAGTAATCTCAATTCAGATTCTACAGGTGATGGAATCCTGAATTATGGAACTAGTCAGATTCTAAACTTGGATACTGTAACCAATAATCGCCTTTGGGAGACGACTATCAATTTCGAAGATTTGACTGGGAACCCTGTGGATGCTGATTGGCAAGTTTTGGGATTCAGTGGAACCGCTAATGGAGGTAGTGCCATTTTACCAGTTAGTGAAGCAGGCTCGCAAATAACTGCAACATATGCAGGCGTTGGTGCACTATCAACCCCAATTGGAGTACAGGGCGGAACACACACAATCCAAGTCCCAATTATGCCGCAAGGAGATTGGGTATTGAGTGCGGGAACAGTTGTGGTCTTAGGGCCAACCGAGGACGGCACTCCACATTCAGCGGGAGGAAATATCACTATTCCATCAAATGCACAATTGATCCTTCAAGATACCAGTTTGGTTATTCCTGAAGGAGCAACATTGACCGTGAATAGCTATGGAGATTTTGAAGGGGAAAACTCTCAATTCTTTGGAGATATAATTTCTCACTCAGCACAATTTAGCGACTCACCAACTTCCAATTTAACGGTTAGTGGAGATGTGCTTTGGACCTCATGTCAGAATGATTTGACACTATACAATTTACAAGTAGGTGGAAATGTACAATTGGATAATTCTTGTAAGGTTACAATCAATTCAGGCAGCGTTTCATCAAATGTGAATGTTGGAGTCGGAGCAACATTCGAGATTGTGAATACCTTACATGTAACAGTTCTAGACAAAGGAGAAGGCGTTCAAGGAGCAATGGTTACCGTTGGCGGCCAAAGCGTTGCGACCGATTCAGATGGAAAGGCCAGTAAATCGACAACCGCAGTGCTCGTTGACTCTAGCGGGACTGCAACCACTGGATTATTGCAAGTAGAGATGAATTGGGGTCAAATTACAGACTTGATGGCCTGGGATACTTCTTCATCGAGAGAACACACATTCGTAACATCTACAATCGCAGGTGGAACTTTGACTGAATGGTTGGTCTTAGAAAAAGCATGGAGTCCATACCATTTAACATCCAATTTAGTAATCCCTCAAGGTGAGACGATGACCATCAATGATGGGGCTTACTTGAGAGTTGCAGATCAAGTGACAATTACAGTTGAAGGCACATTCGAATCAGGATATTCTACAATTTCTTCCATGGGAGGAGGTGCACGATGGGGCGGACTTGTAGTCGGTGATAATGCTGAAACGAATGCACAACTCCTAGGAACAAGCCTAGTTGAAGGCTCGCCACTAATCACTATCGATGGCGATGCAGATGTAGTTTTGAGTCACGCATATCTTGCACGCTCAAGTAGTGCAGAACCACTGCTACGAACTACAAATTCAGCCCATGGCAGCCTATTTTTATCCTCGACCACATTTTCGGATTCAGCATCTCATTGCATCGAAGCACAAGGTAGTTTAGAACTATCAATGAACGATGTTGTTATGCAAAATTGCGAATCAAATTCAATATGGGCCCAGGCCTTGTTATTGTCTATTGATGGATTAACCGTTTCTGATACGGTAAGTCTTGGTGGGGTAGACGGTTATCTTTCCAACTTTGATGGAGCAGATGTTGTGATAAACAGTGTAGACGGATTTATGATGTCAGACATAACCTTGACCTCTTTGAATGGTTCTGATAACCGAGAGATAAACATTGATGGTGCAACAATTAATGGTGCACCTGCAATCGATTTAGATAATTCAGCAGGAAGTCTTGCAAACTTAGCAATCGATTGTGGTGGAAGCGGCACGGGCCTTACTTCTCATCATGGCAGAGCCTCCGCATCACTAACAGTATCGGACTCAACAATTTCCTCATGTACTAAAGGGATCGATTTACACACTGATGGCGAATCTGCACCATTGGTTTTGATGAGTGTAGACATAGATTCACTAGTGGCAATTTCAAGCGATGGAGCAGATATTGTAGTCCATGATGGTGCTCTAAATGGAACTCTAGATGTCAATTCAGCAATTGCAAATTTGTATGATGTCGAACCATCATCCGAATCAACTTCCTTTGGCGAAATTAGAATTTGGGCAACACATGTTTTCGACGTAAGGCTAGGAGGAAACTCACAAACAGCAGAACTAGTCTTTGAAGTGGGCGATTACTGGACAGACACAGCTCAAGGAAGTAGCATACAAGTCGCATTGCCAACCAAAGTAGTTAGCGATGCTGCAACCACAAATTACTCTGCAGTGAGAGTTATTGCTTCTGCAAACAACCTTCCTGATACTGACAAATATTTCACATTTGGAATCGGTGAAGAAGAAGTAATTCAAATCGACATGATTGGAAATCAAGCACCAGAAGTAGAGATAATTATTCCAGATGATGGATTCAGAATAATGGAAACACTGCCAATTGAAATCAGAGCGGTAATTAGTGACGATTTGGATTCAAACGAAGACCTAGAAATTGTTTGGAGCGTTGTAATTGGCCAAACTGAAATGATGCAACTCTCAGGAGAGTGGAACAATATTACAGACCTATCTGCAGGATTCTATGTCTTATCTCTCGAGGTGACAGATGCTCAGGGCAAGTCATCAACCGATTCATTGAGTTTTGAAATTACCTTACTAGACTCAGATGGAGACTGGACACTATCTTGCAATTCAGAAACTTGGTTCGACAAGGACGAGAATCTGTACTGTGGACCAGATATTTACGATACAGATGATGATAATGACGGGTCTTTGGATATTCGAGATGCTTGGCCTAACGATGCTTGTGCCAGCATAGATACAGATAATGATGGTCAACCAGATGACTTACATTGTCCATTAGGAGTGACTACTTGGCTAACCGAAGACCCAGATGATGACGGTGATGGAACCCCTGATGTTTCAGAAGGTGCGAGTTCTGGAGAGGACTCAGAAGGTAGCCCGATAGCAATTGCAATATTTGTTCTCATCTTCCTCGCTGCTGCAGCATTTATGTTAATGCGGAAGAATGAGGGCGTGGAGTGATGGCAGAAGTTACCAGCGCATTACCTGATCCAGAAACCATGGCTCAGTTTTGTGTAACGGTATTAGCAATCATTGTTTCTTGGGATGCATGGTGGCTAGGCCGCCAAAGAATCGATATTCCTTCGCTTGGCGATTTGCCAAATGGAGGATTTGCCTGGGAGTCAAATCAATCACAAGAGGTTTCACGGCAGTGGGCGAATTTGATGACTCTGGGCGCGATGATGGTTTTACCATGGATGTTGGCAGAATTATCCAACACTCCTACTTTGTGGGTATGGATTTGGGATATATTGCTTGCAATACACCTGATTTCATTATTGATTCCAAAGCGATATGCAATCACTTCAACTCATCTTTTTGCCGATGGTCAGAAGTATGAATGGAGCCGACTAAAACTTGCAAAAAGACAACCCAAAAAGCGCATTATGCTATTGCGCAAAGGATGGGGGCCATTTGGACCACTCCCTCTTGGTGGAGATAGGTCCGAATTGAGTAAGGCACTCGAATTATTGAATGCGATTCTCACGGAAGAAGAATGAATC
>CAZEXE010000075.1:0-6968 GCA_964516645.1 uncultured Candidatus Poseidoniales archaeon | reverse complement strand
TGTCCCTGACCTTGTCCTTGTCCTTGTCCCTGACCTTGTCCTTGGCCTTGGCTTTCGCCTTCGCCTTGACCTTGGTCTTCAGACTCGCCACCACCCTCGGTTCCAGCATCGCCAGCACCTGCATTGGACTCCTGATAATCAGGGTCGTATGCGTCTGGGATACCGTCACCATCAGAGTCGCTGTATTCACCGTCGTTAGGGTCGGTTGGGTATTGATCGACATTGTCGTTCTTACCATCACCGTCTGTGTCGGCGTTGTTCGGGTTAGTACCCGCAGCGTACTCCTGAGAGTTGGTCAGACCGTCACCATCTGGATCACCATTAGCGTCTCCGCCATTGGTTGGTGAGAGACCATTGTTGACCTCCCATCCATCAGGTAGACCGTCACCATCGCTGTCGGCGTTGTTCATGTTAGTACCGTGGTTCTGTTCTTCAGCGTTGGTTAAACCGTCACCGTCCCAGTCAGCCCCACCATCAGATGGGTCTAGAGGGTCGGATCCGTCACCGCTAACTGCACTTAGTGCAGATAGTGCCATGAAAAGAGCCACTAGCATGCTTACAATCTTCTTATTCATTTTATTCATCTCCAATTTATCAATAGATAGAGAACCCGCTGTTCTCTCTTTCCGTATCTGGTGCGCAGCATGACTGGGCATCCTGATTCGGGAGCGATACGAAGCTGACGCTAATCGTGTCAGTTTTTTGAACTGGAAAGAGGGTTTCAAAACTACCTTTTTGGTAGCCTGCAATGTTACCATTTAGGCTTGCAGTGTTGCGGTTTTCCCTCTCTTCTATGTTTTGCTCCAGTTCCTCCGTATTCATCGTTTTTCACGGGTCAATCGTAGGGAACCCAGTGTTCCCTCTAACATATCGAGCGATGCTCAACCTATTTGAACACCGCGATTGGTTGTTTTCATTGAAAGTGTTTCATCATTGAACGATGGGGGCCTATGCCTTTAATCTCATATGGTTCATCGATAATTTCCCAACCTTGGCTTTGATAAAATGGAATTGCGTGTTCTCGTGCCTGTAGGAAACCCGTGGTTGCCCCAAACACCTTAACTGAATTTTCCTCTAATTGGCTTAGTACTTTAGCTGCATTACCTTGACGGCGATGAGTTGTCAAGGTTCCCATCTGTCGAATCTGAATTGCTGGCCTTGGACCTTCTCCAACCAGTGGCCCAAATGCAGGGCAATGTGCAGCGCCTGGCCCGGCATGATCTGCTTGTGAGCCGTCGCTTGATTCTGGAATCAGGTGTGCTCTACCTACTGCAATAATTCTACCATCTACTTCTACCCAAGCGTGTATCGCTTGGTCATCGTCTGCCAATATTTCTGCTCCTCTTGAAAATCCAAGCGGTTCTCTGAGAACAGCGTACCTGCACTCATAATATTGCTCGTCAGGGGTCCAATTTGGACCTAATACTGGCAAGATATCACCATCCCATAATTAAGCCGCTAAGTATCCCAATTACTGGCAATGCTGCTAAAGCAGAAACTCCGCCCCAGCCCATTCCAGGCTTTCCTTGAGAAAATCCTACAATTAGCATAATTATACTCAAGAAGAATCCTAAGCAGCAAGTTACAGCTGCTATTTCTTCAATATCTGAAAAGAATTGATGTACTGCACTATCTTTACGATATTCAAATTCTATTTCTACTGTTGAGCCATAATCCTGGCCGGTATCAAAGTAAACGACTCCGTCTCCATTGCTCCAATTACCTACCCATTCGCCATCCCAGTCAGGATAGAAAAGTCTTGCATTCTCTCCATAGTCTTCGCAGTATAATTGCTGATCTTCCTGCCCAATAAAGTGGCACCACTCAAGAGTTTGGTCTGAATCAATCGTGAACTCCCCTTCATACCTAGTGCTGTTTTCGTCTTGGGTTAGTTCTACTGTTTCCCATCCCCAATTGTCTTCATATCCAAGACCTGTGCCAATCATTGCAATCATTAAAGGAATGAAATACAAAGCAAATGGAATGCCCCCGCCTATCCAGAAATGCTTCCAAATAAATGGCGGTTTTTGCATAGCGATTAATTGGCCATCTGGGCCCATCACAAATTTGACATTTTCAGGAGATGCCGATAATAGTGTGCCTTGAGGCATCTGTCCAATGCCCCCTGTCAGCATCGCAGGCTGATTGGTTTCAGGAGAAGTTTCGATTTCAATCGACTTAGGCGGTGCGTTGATTTCGATAGTAACCTCGTTATCGGTGTCCGACATATGAGTGACTCTTGGTATCAAGTTAAAAATCGCTTGTCCAAAATCATCATTTTTACTTGAGTCGCGTTGAAATACATCGTATCGGTCGCCCCGAATACTGCACGGATGTCAGAGCGGCTATGAGCGGGATTGCAGATCCTGAGACCTGAGTTCAAATCTCAGTCCGTGCTCCTTCTTCGCGCATTGTTGATAGTGCGTATTGCATACGAAGGGCTGCCTTAGGGGGTTAATTCATGCCGACTATGAATTCAAACATCGAAAATGTTGGCCGCGGTTTTGCCGCCTTCCTAGCCCCTCCACCAGAAGGCGTGGTCAGATTCACTGTGGGCCAGCCTGATTTTCGCACACCGCAATCAGTAGTCGATTCCGCAAAGAATGCGCTCGATGCAGGAGAGCATGGTTACACTCGCAGCCAAGGTAGTGAAGAGGTGTGTCAAGCGGTTGCAAATCACTTGACGAAATACGATTTATTCGTAGATGCAGACGATGTTTTGGTATCGCCTGGTTGTAAGCAAGCATTGCTCTATGCAATGATGTCCTGCCTTAATCCTGGAGATGAGGTCATTCTTTTCGCTCCTGCTTGGCCATCATATGATGGAATGTTGAAATTGATTGGTGCAGTTCCAATTCATGTCCCTGTAAAGAGGGATAATTACCATCCCGACATCGCTTCTACAAAGGCCGCAATTACTTCAAAGACCAAGGCTATGATAATCAATTCTCCAAACAACCCTACTGGAGCTGTTTATCTTCCAAGCGAAATCGAGGAATTGACTTCAATTGCAGTTGAGAATGATTTGTGGATTTTTGATGATATGATCTATTCTGATTTAGTGTATTCAGAACATTCCTATGTCTCGCCAACAGTATTCGAAGGTGGAAAAGAGCGGACATTGACGATTGGTGGCTGGTCAAAAATCTGGGCTATGACCGGGTGGAGGCTTGGCTGGATTACTGGGCCTAGTCATGTGATGGAAGGTGTCAAAACTTGTCAGGCAAGTGCTGCAAGTCACGTCCCTACTTTCCTAATGGGTGCTGGGGCTGAAGCTTTAGGATTGGAAGATGAGCCGAGAGAATTTTACGATTCGTTTGCTGAAAGAAGAGAGGTTTTCCACTCTCTATTGGAAGAAATTCCTGGAATAAATGCTCCAAAACCAGAGGGTGCATTCTACATCTTAGCAGACATCACTGCTACTGGCATGGACGATATTGAATTTGCAACTAGGGCATTAGAAGAAGCAAATGTGCAACTTGTTCCCGGGTCTTTGATGCCCGGGGGAGAAGGTCTTGTGCGAATGAGTTATGGCACAAACCTTGAACAAATTCGCGAAGGTTGTAAACGTCTCAAGAACTGGCTTCAGGACTGATTACATGCACGGCTCCGCCGTGGTCAAAGGTTGCATAGTACAGGTTCCCATCTGGGCCTGCTGTGATTGGTAATGGAGTTCCGACCTCTGAAGCAAATATCTCAACATCTCCAACCCATCCATCTTCGGTTTGTGTGAAATCGATTTTCAAAATTTGGTGTCCTTTCGGTAGAAGTGTCGCCCAAGAACCGTATACAGTAGCATAGACCGTGTGATTATCACCGGGTAAATTCGCAGGTCGAGTAGTCATTCCATTTACTGAAGTGTGGGGGGTCCAAGTTGCAACTGGGGCCTCGGTTCCTTCCGGATGTGGGTCATTAGGCGATTCGGATAACCAGCCATATTCCGCTCCTTCAACCAAGAGATTGATTTCTTCATCAGGGAAACCTTCGCCTTCTGTATCTTGGCCGTTGTCGCTAAACAGGTATCCAATATCATCAACCCAAACTCCATCGAATGAGTTGCGAACTCCAGTCGCAAGAATTCCATGTTCTCCCGTAGTTGCATTTACCCAAAGCAATGCTGCGTTTCTTGGATCATCTTCGTTACAGTGATTACATGTGCTCCCACTATGCCAAATGAGTGTGCCATTAGGCAGTAAATTGACTGCATTGGTTTGATGATTACCTGAAGGAATTCCGTCGATTAGAACTACGGGGTTTTCAAAATTCATATCGTAACGAGTTAGTTTTCCTTCTTCTGAAATCACTACTCCATCTTCGATGAATACCATTCCGTGCGGGTGATCTAGGCCATCGAGTAAGACCTCTCCATCAACGGTGATGATTCTTCCATCATCTCTATCGCAAACCAACAAGACCTCTTCGTGGAATACAAGACAGGTGGGGCCACCTAGGCCCGTAGCGATGGTCTCTTGCTCGTAGCCGTCTTGGATTTCAGCCACCATAACTCCTGCATAGGGGTAGATTTCTCGAGCAACAATAAGGAAAACCAGAGAGATTACAATCGGGATTAGTTCCCGTCTAACCTTCATTGCTTCACCTCAGAATGGTGAGCGGTATTCGCTGACTTCGTTGCTAATTCTCAACAGTTGATTGTACTTGGCAACTCGATCTGAACGGGCGGGCGCACCGGTCTTGATTTGTCCAGCACGTGTTCCCACAGATAAATCTGCAATCGTGGTATCTTCAGTCTCACCAGAACGGTGGCTAACTACACAATTGTATCCGTGTGCGGTTGCTAAATCCATTGTCTCCAAAGTCTCAGTTACAGTTCCAACTTGATTCACTTTGACAAGGATTGCATTTGCCGCCTTACAGTCGATTCCCATAGAAAGACGCTCGGCTTGAGTTACGAACAAATCATCTCCTACCAATTGTACTCTGTCTCCAATATCTCGCATACAATGCGACCAACTGCGCCAATCATCCTCACCAAATCCATCTTCGATTGAAAGAAGTGGGTATTCGTCTACCCAGGTTGCGTAAATGTCTGAAAGTTCTTCTCCAGACAATGCCTTGCCATCCATATGGTAGGCACCATCTTTGTAAAATTCTGTAGATGCGACATCAAGAGAGATTCCGATTTCTTCAGTGCTATATCCTGCACCTTCAATTGCACGAACCATGTAACCTAGGCCCGCTTCATTAGCGGGAAGGTTTGGTGCAAAACCGCCTTCATCGCCAACTCCTCCTAACAGACCATCCGCCTTGAGTTCGCGCTTTAGAGAGTGGTAGCATTCTACTCCTGCTCGCAAAGCTTCTGGAAATGTATCAAATCCATGAGGCATAACCATGAATTCTTGAATATCAACGTTTGATGCAGCGTGAGCTCCTCCGTTTAGGATATTCAACATTGGAACTGGCATCAATCCACCAGCCACTCCACCAACATACCTCCACAATGGAAGTTCGTGTAATGCAGCACCAGCATGTAAGCAAGCCATTGAGACTCCTAGCATTGCATTTGCTCCGAGGTTGGCTTTGTTTGCAGTTCCGTCTAATTCGATCATCACTTCATCAATCGCTTTTTGGTCATCAACCGGCATTCCAACCAATGCTTCTTGAATTGTCTCAACCACATTGTTTACCGCATTATCTACGCCTTTACCAAGCCAGCGAGTGGCATCGCCATCACGCAATTCGATGGCTTCATATGCACCGGTAGAAGCACCGCTAGGGACCATTGCGCGGCCTAGTAAATTCCCGTCAACATAGCAGTCCACTTCGACTGTTGGATTGCCGCGGCTATCTAGGACCATTCGTGCGTCGAGACCGGAAATGATGTCTGACATTGAGTTGCCTCTAAGTCGGGCGAGGAGCGCTCCATCCTTGAATCAAACGGATGAAATCATGCCTGATTGAGCCACTTCATCCAACCTGAGATGATTGACTGAGCCACAGGGATTTCGTGATTATTAGTACAATCCCGCACCCAACATAATTGCTCAGCTTCTGGAGTTACAGAGAATAATTCTCCTCTAAACAATAATTCTTCATCATCGGTTTTTTCCGGTCGCTTATCTTCTACAAAACAGTGAACAAGACTGCGGGGGTAATGGCGCATAACCCCTAATTCTGGTGAGCAAAATAATAGAGAAGATTTTAGGAAAACTAGAGAGTCTCCTGAGACTTCATCAACTTCGTGTCCTTGAATTTGGCAATTATCCAAAACTGCAGAAACATCGACTTGATACCAGTCTGAATATTTCTTAGGAATATCTAACGCCAAAACCTCGTCAAGGAAGGCTTGTACCTCTGCATGTGAAACTGACTCTACAGTGTTCATCGCGTTATCTGACATACGCACCCCTTTTAAGTAAATGGATTTTTAATAATGATGCAAAATGGTTCAATTTTTGTAAAAAAAATAAAAAAATGGTTTTGTATAAAGAACAAAAAAATTTCCATAAAATTACAAAAACGGTTACAACTCTACCGCATATAATACAAATTAAACAGTTTGATAAACGAAAAGCGGGACGGCCTAACATGGTCCGAATCGCAGAAATCGATCGTGCAATCCTCGCAGAATTAAGAAAGAATGGCAGAATGTCATACGTTGATTTAGCGAAATTAGTAGGCGCGAGCGAGCGTACAATACGCACACACGTGCGACGCATGGAAGAGATGGGGACCATTCGTGGATACACCATTCGCGAAGGTGGCGTTGGATTAACCGCATTAATTCGAATCAAAGTCTCACCAGGTGCGGAAATCGGAACCTTTGCAGGTGAAGTTACTGGCTGGGACGGTGTAGAAATTCTGTATGAAGTATCAGGAGAAGCGGACTTGATTGCTCTTGTTCACGTCGATGATACAATGGCGCTACGTGCGCTTCTAGACAGAATGTGGATGGCTGCTCCTACCGAGATCGCGAGTACCACTACTGAGCTTGTTCTCGAACAATACTA
>CAZEXE010000074.1:0-7032 GCA_964516645.1 uncultured Candidatus Poseidoniales archaeon | reverse complement strand
TATCCGAAACCCCTTTGCATTTTATTTTCCGATACAAAGGGGATTCAGTGGGCTTATCGGAACGCTACCCTCTGTAGCTGATTTTTGCTTAGAACAGACTCCGAAAATTCAATTTGTATGAACCGCACACCAGTACTATGGTTCCTTCAGAACATTCCGCATTGGGGGCACTCGCGGCATCAGTAGTGACCTATCTGTGGAATCGGAAAAATCCCAATCAGAATCTGTCTATTCTAGCGATGGCCGTATTAGGAGCAATTGCAGCGAGAGTACCAGACTGGGATATCGATCTCGTTGCGGAATTTGGACTTAAGGGTTCGAATTTTGCGCATCGTAGCGTGTACACCCACAGCATTCTGGGCATCATCCTGTTCAGCACTCTATTGTACATGATTTTAATTGCCACAAATAGTATTGGAAAGAGATTCAACCGGACGAACTTCATTTCAGCTAAAGTTGTGACTTTTATTCTCTCAATTGCCTTTGCCACTCACATTTTATTTGATGCTCTAGAAGCATATCCTACTCCAACCCTATATCCTATATCTGATCATAGGTTTACAGGGTGGATTCCAGGTTCGGTTTATCACAACACAATCTTCTTATTTTCAACTTGGATTGTTGGATATGGTGGAAGTATCGCACTAATTCTATCTGAAAAGAATAATCACAATTCTTCAACCAAAATAGGCAAATAAATCCCTTCAAGTTGTGGATAAAAAGTAATTTATTAGAATACCCATTGCTCAAACGGTATCGCCTGAAGCTGCCTTTAGAAGTCCTAGGAATGGAGGGCTTGGCCTCTCTGGACGACTCTTGAATTCAGGGTGGTATTGAACTCCGACATAATACGGGTGGCCTTCCAACTCGAAGATTTCACAGCGCTGACCTGTCTCATCTTTTCCAACAAATACAAGACCTGCACTTTCAATTCTCTTGATTAAATCTGGGTTGACTTCGTAGCGGTGTCGATGGCGCTCATCTACCTGCGGCCCACCTCCATAAAGGCGTCTTGTCATACAATCATCAACTTGGAAGATGGTTGGCCGGCTTCCTAATCTCATTGTTCCACCAAGGTGTGTCTTGGAAATTTCTGGCATGAACACCACGGCTGGATTAGGTGTATTTTCATCAAATTCAGTAGAGTTCGCTCCTTGTAAGCCAAGCACATTTCTACAGAATTCAATTGTTGCAACTTGTAGTCCAAGGCAGATTCCAAGGTAAGGCACATTATTTGTGCGTGCATAATTTGCTGCGAGGATTTTTCCTTCAATTCCCCTGTCACCAAATCCACCTGGTACCAAAACTCCGTTTGCAGATTTGAGAGTTTCCCAGTCTGAATGTGATGGGTCTTCCAAGTTGCTCGCTTCAATCCAATCGATCCTCAAGGTGCGATTTACTTCATAGGAAGCATGTTGCAAACTCTTGATTACTGAAAGATATGAATCGGTTAGGCCAGTGTACTTGCCTACCATTGCAATATGAACATCTTCACCAAGATTGTCAACACGGTCTGCCATGTCCTCCCATTTTGACATCAAATCTGTGGAATTACAATCGATTCCCAGTGCCTCACACATTCCTTGGTCACGCAATAATAGTGGCACCCGGTAAATGTTGGATACATCATGTGCACTCATCACGGCTTCTGGAGACACATGACAGAAAGCCGCTAACTTCTCTCGAACTTCTCGTTCAAGTGGAGCCTCGGCCCTACAAACCAAAACATCAGGGCTAATACCTAGACCGCGTAACTCCTTGACTGTGTGCTGGGTTGGTTTGGTTTTCTGTTCACCAACTGGCCCCATCACTGGAACTAATGAAACGTGTACGAAACAAATGTTCTCGCGCCCAACTCTAAACTGAAATTGGCGAAGAGCTTCAATAAATGGTGCAGATTCAATATCGCCTACAGTTCCACCAAGTTCGATTACACATGCTTCAGGTTCTTTGCCAGTTCCATCTGCAGAAACTATTGCAATTCGCTCAATCCAGTCTTGAATAGAATCGGTAATATGAGGAATAACCTGTACTGTTTTACCCAAATAATCGCCACGACGTTCGGCTTCTATTACATTTGAGTAAATTTTCCCTGTAGTGATATTATTATCTCGATACAAGTTGAGATTACAGAAGCGCTCATAATTGCCTAAATCGAGGTCAGCTTCACCGCCATCATCGAGTACGAACACTTCTCCGTGTTCGAATGGGGACATGGTTCCAGCATCGCTGTTTAGGTATGGATCAATCTTGATGGCAGTAACTCTCAGACCAGCACTTTTGAGAAGAACGCCAATGCTAGATGCAGTGACTCCTTTGCCTAGTCCGCTGAGGACGCCTCCCGAGACGACAACATACTTCATGTCCTTCAACGGGCTTTGAGGCGGTCGCGCCTCCCCTTTCAACATTGGGTCGCGTCAAAGAATCAAGAATCCTTAATCAAAAGTCTAAAACGATTTTTCCACAAAGGCCACTGCGAGACAATTGTATGCCTTTTTGGAACTCATCTATACTCAAACGGTGAGTTACGATAGAATCCACATCAATCGCACCCGAAGCCATTAATTCGTACATTTTATCCCAGGTTGACCACATTTTCCTGCCATTGATTCCCTTGAGATGTAGATATCTGAATACCAAATCGTTCATCGGAACTTCTGGATTTGAGGTGCCATAAACAGATAATACATTGAGGTAGCCTCCCATTCGTGTAGAATGTATTGAGTTTGCCAAAGCGTCGGCTGAACCTGAAAATTCACACGAATTGTCCACGCCTCTTCCTTCGGTTGCTGCAAGAATTTCGGCCACGATATCATCGCCCTTTCCCAAGACCAAATCTGCACCTAACTTCTTTGCAATATCCATTCTGTACTCATTTTCCCAATCGATTGCAATCACTTTTGTTGCACCCATCGCTTTAGCTGCATTTACTGCAAAAAGACCGATTGGCCCTAGGCCATGAATAGCGATTGTTGCACCATCTACTGGGCCTCCAGTTAAGGTATGGATTGCGTTACCAAGCGGATCTTGAATCGAGCCATGAGAATGAGACATACCTGCAGGAGTATGTCGGGCATTGGTTGCTGCTATAGTGAAATAAGGTGCAAATGCACCGTTATTGTGAACTCCAAAAATTGAACCATTCTCACAAACATGTGCATTCCCTTCATCGCATCTTGGACAATTCCAACAAGCCAAATGACATTCGATTGCTACTTGATCTCCTACTTGGTGAGATTCAACGTTTTGTCCAACAGCAACGACTTCTCCACAGGTCTCATGACCGGTTATCGTTCCAAGTGGAACTTCATTTCTACTCCATTCATCCCACTGCCAGATGTGAAGGTCTGTGCCACAGATACTAGTTGAGGCTGTTTTTACCAAAACTTCTCCTAGACCAGGTGAAGGAACTGGGTGCTCGATTAATTCGAAACCATCCTCTTCATCTCGCACCTTCGTCCAAGCCATCATAGTGGCTGGTATCCCGGACATGTAATTGCGAGAATCACGACCGTTATTGAGCGTATCCTCATTCGGCTCCGAATCCTTGGAGACGCTCTTGCACTTCATCAGGTACTTGAGCACCCATTTGGGCCCACAATACATCATCAATTCTCAAAATGCTAATCGCAGCCTCGGTAGCGCCTGAAATCGCTTGACGTGTAATGCTCAAAGGTTCCAAAATTCCTCGTGAAATAGTATCTCTTGCTTCACCATCGCTCATATCTAAGCCCATGTAATCTCCCGATTCACTGTGAGCTGCGGTCAGTTTTAGCAATGAATCAATTCCATCATAACCAGCATTCGCAGCCAAATCTCTCGGAATAGATTCTAGAGCATCAGCCCAAGCCTCAATGGCTAATTGTTCACGGCCTGGTACTGTTTCTGCAAATCTGCGAAGTCGACGGCCCAAGGCAACTTGAGTTGCACCTGCTCCTGGTAGGAGTACAGGCTCTTCTAACAACTGACAAGCCACACCTAACCCGTCTGTGAAACAACGCTCGACTTCGTCTAGAACTCCTTGTGTGCTCCCTCTAGCAATCAAAGTAGCACCACTATCTTCTGCATCCAAAATCCAATAGTTTCCTCCGCCTCGTAATTCTTCACGAGTTTTGATGAATGCGCCTAAATCATCCTTCGACGCTCTACTCGCATCGGGTACCAAATTTGCACCACAAACACGAGATAACAAGTCTAAATCTCTCTTTTCTACTCTACGATAGGTTAGGATTCCATGTTTGGATAGTGCTTGACGAGCCTCGTCTTCCACGCCTTCTTTACACACCAACATATCGCAACCAATTTCAACCAGATTGTCTACTTGTTCGAGGAGTGATTTGGATTCAGCTTTACGGAATGCATCGAGCATTCCTGCTGATGTGATTTTTAGTTTGGTTTCAAATTGTGGTTGCCTTCTCTCTAAGCCTCCATCCAATAACAAGATGGAGCCAGGACCTCCTCTTTCTTTCATCTCAGGGTGAATGCGGCTCTTTGCAAGTGCTAGACCTGTAATCAGAGTGCTATCTAGCATCTTTCCTCCGGATTGTTTGATTACCTTGACTCTAGTAGGGTCTGCTCTACCTTCTGACAAAATAATCTCTCCCGCTTGTAAAGATAGATTGGTGAGATGATTTTCCATGGACTGATCTAATTTACCTGCCAATGTTGTCTTGATTGCAGATTTAATCTGCTCACTATTTGCTTCGATTGACAATTCATCTAATGCGGATAAAGCAAAATTCTCAGCCAGGGAATAACCTCTAGCGATGATTGCAGGATGAACGCCTTGCCTAACTAACTGCCATGCGTTTCGCAACATCTCAGCACAAATTATCACAGTTGTTGTAGTACCATCTCTTGCAACTCTATCTTGAGTTGAGGATGCGTTGATTATCATCTTAGCAACAGGATGTTCTACTCTTGCAGTCTCAAGAATAGTAACACCGTCGTTGGTTACCAAAGTCTCTCCTTGATCATCAACCAATAACTTGTCAAGACCTTTGGGGCCTAATGTCGAGCGAATCGCTCCAGCAAGTGCAATGGCGGCCTGAACATTTTTGCGTAAAGCCTCGTGACCACTTGTTCTCTCTGTTGATTCGAGAATAGTTTCCTCCGCCATCGACCTTGCCACTCGACATCTTACCTTGAAAGTGTTGAGAGGTTGCAAGCGTTGAGTTCATATATGGGCAACTGGTCCGACTATACAACCGATGGTTAAGTAGTGAGGGCGTAAAGATGGCAGACGACTGGGAAGAAAAGATGCTAGAGCAGATGGCAGAAATGTTTCAGAAGATGGGGATGACTGTCGACATCAAGCAACTGAAAGCCATGATGAAGCAATTTCAGTCCAAGTTTGAGGACATGGGTCTAGACCCTGAAAGGCTTGCAAAAGGTGATGTCAAATTTAATTTCGATGTCTCAGATATCTCAAAATTATTCCAATCTGGAATGCCCCTAGAAGATATGCTCTCTAATCTTGGTGTGGATGTCAAGGTTGATGCTGCACCTGTTGAAGTGGATATTGAAGAGGATGATTCAAGCGATGAAATCCTTAGATTGCCTACAGAGAATATCTATCTTTCTGGCTGGAATATGTCAATCACTGTCGATTTCTCAACTAGGACTGACTTTGATGAAATCGAGGTTGCATTATCTAGCGGTGGAGAACTACTCCAAGTCCTTTCAGACCCTACTGAACCACCATTAGCTCAAATCGAATTACCTCACCAATGTGAAGATGTAGTCGATTGGTCAATCAACAATGGAATCCTTGACATTACCCTAAAACTAACGCCACAGGGTTCTGCTTTGAAATCTGAATCTAAAGATATTGATGAAGATGTAGAAGATGATTTTTCTCCTGTCTCATCCGATGTAAGTGTTGATCTTGCAGATGATGATGATGATGACGAAGATGGAGGAATCCCGATTTTGTGAAATTGGGAATATACGGAAGTGAAAATATGGCAAAAAATAGCGTTATTGGAATTGATCTTGGAACAACGAACTCTTGTGTTGCGACAATAGAAAACGGCGAACCTGTAGTAATTGCAAATGCCGAAGGTGCAAGAACGACGCCTTCTGTGGTTGCATTTTCCAAAGATGGCGGAGAGCGTATGGTTGGAGTTACTGCAAAACGTCAAGCGGTCACAAACCACGAGAGAACTATGATTTCTGTCAAGAGACACATGGGTACAGATTGGAAAACAAAGGTTGACGATTCTGAATATACCCCCCAGGAAGTATCTGCATTCATCTTACAAAAATTGAAGACAGATGCTGAAGCTTATCTTGGTACAACAGTAAAACAGGCAGTCGTCACATGTCCTGCTTACTTCACAGATGCTCAGCGCAAAGCAACAAAGGACGCTGGTAGAATTGCTGGGCTAGAAGTTTTGAGAATAATCAACGAGCCAACCGCTGCTGCACTAGCATATGGTGTTGACAAAGAAGAAGACCAAACTATTCTAGTGTACGACCTTGGAGGAGGTACTTTCGATGTATCCGTCCTTGAAATCTACGCAGTCGATGGCCAACCACAAATCGAAGTTAAGGCAACTGCTGGAAATAACAAACTCGGTGGAGACGATTTCGATGATGTTCTAATCGACTACTTGGTTGCAGAATACAAGAAGTCATCTGGAATTGATTTAGCAAAGGATGTTCAAGCTATGAGTCGTCTAAAAGAAGCGGCAGAAAAAGCGAAAATCGAATTGTCTGGAACCGGTCAATCCCAAGTTAATTTGCCTTTCATCACAATGAAGGATGGGCAACCAGAGCACCTCGACATCACAGTTTCTCGTGCTAAATTTGAGGAATTGATCGCTCCACTTGTTGAGAAGACGATGAAGCCAACTAGACAAGCGATGAAAGATTCTGGGCTCTCTAAGGGCGAGGTTGACAAAGTGATCCTAGTAGGCGGTTCAACCCGTGTTCCTGCAGTTCAAACTGCTATCGAGAAAGAAACCGGGAAATCGCCATTCAAGGGAATTAACCCTGATGAAGCGGTTGCAATGGGTGCTGCACTTCAGG
>CAZEXE010000073.1:5316-7144 GCA_964516645.1 uncultured Candidatus Poseidoniales archaeon | reverse complement strand
TCGACAAAATGGATGAACAGCCACCGATTGAAGGACCGGCTTATGTCCTCTATCGTGATTGGAAACCATAAGCCAAATCAAAGGTTACCGTTGTTATTGATGGCCATACGAAGGGGGCCCTTTGCAAAAATGACTATTAGTTGATACATTGAGTTGGCATCATGAAGGGTAGACTTTCTCCTGCGATAACAATCCTTTCAAGTATTTGTTTAGGATTTCTGCTTGGAATAATATTTTCCAAGATGGTGTACAACAATCTTGATTTGTTAACCTTTGAAAAATTTGTTTTCGAAATTAGGCTAGGGCTAATCTTCGCAGCAATTTCTGGACTGGGCGCCAGTTTTATTGAATTCTTAATTTGGTTTGTTACAAGAGGCAGTCCAAAATACATAATTCAATCAGTAAATGAGGAATGAATACGAAGGGCTTGCAGTGGGTCGCTACTAACGCTACCCTTTGGTATGAAAAATTGAATTTCATTCGAAGGTGTCTCTACGAGTTCTGATTAAAGCAAGGAACACCAGTAGAATAACTACCAATGCAACGATTTGTACACTTGTTGACGAAACAAATGAAGCCTCGTCATCAGTGACAATCTTGCCACCTCCTCCACTTGAGGAGCACTTCTCGCCTTCTCCTTCAACGCTGAAAGAAACCGTTGCAGTAGCTGTGTTTCCAGAAGGGTCACTAGCAATAATCTGGCCTTCATGGTCTCCAACACATAGCGTATACGCGACCTGATGGTTCTTTCCAAATTCAGATTCATCACTGGAAGAATCAAGACTAATTTCTCCGAAGGTATCCTCATCTGTAAACCATGAAACCGTGGTCAGACCAGCATCATCTGTAGTCGCTCGAATGTTGAGAATCTGTGGAGGAGTGGTGTCAGCATCCAATAGAGTGCTGATTGTGATCTCTTGGGTAAAATCATCTGGAGAAGCGGTCATCACACATGTGTAATTAGTCGCTGGCGTAAGACCGGTCACCTCCAATTGATGAGAGATTGTTTGTTCGCTCGAGGATTTGCTAATCGGGTCACCACCTGCTGCTGTGCAGGAAATTTGAGAGTCGGATTCCTTTGTTGTGGACCATGAAATAATCGCTGAATTGTCGGTTACTGTCAGTAGGCTAGCGCCATAGATTTGCTGAGAGATTTCTGGCATCTCGAAGCCAGTTAATTGAGCATAAACTCCGTTTGCAACATCATATCCTGCTAGGATACTCTCTTGCTCATCATCCGTTCGTACAATATCGAGGACATTTGGATCATACTCTATTCCATCATCCAATGAGGCGTCACTCCCGCCTCCAAGAGTCCAAGTCTTAGCAGTCTGGTCGACATCTCGCCATTTACCTGTGCCAAAGCCATCCTGAGAGCCTGAGACGATTACATAGCGATAAGATGCAACATCACTACCGATTACATCCTTAGAGACTGTGAACACGATTGTGTTGGTATCTTTGTCACCCTCCACTTCGATTCCTCTAGCAGAGGTTGCCCCGGTATCGGATTGTACCGAATATACCGCTCCCGGCTCGCCAGTTCCACTGATTGCAACTTCCCAAGCCCAATCGGGGTGGATTTCTGCATTCGCGCCTGGCAGCATTTCTGTTAGGCCTGTCTCACTTTCGCCTTTGTCGACATAAATCTGGATAATTTGATGAGAGAAACCATTGGATAGAGACCAATAATTTGTGATTTCACCCATCTGGAAACTGAACCTTGCATTCCAATCTGATTGCTCGATTTTCACTCCCTGAATATCGAATAAATCCATTCCTCCAGCGAAATCGCTCGCGGTTGGAAGCGTAATTGTGCCATCACCAT
>CAZEXE010000073.1:0-5216 GCA_964516645.1 uncultured Candidatus Poseidoniales archaeon | reverse complement strand
AATTCATCGAAATCAAATCGAATCAAATTCTTGGCAGGGAAGCCAAGAATTTCGCCACCAATCGCAGTACGGAAGTTGGTTTCTGCTTCATTGAAATTGACCGCATTTGGTTGCATGAAGTAGATTTCAACCGCTTTGTCTTCTACTGAGCCGTCGTCATTTACATCGACTCTAACATAGACATTATTCGAATCATAGCCAATATGGAATGATTCGATATCCATGCCACTGCCGGTTACGGAATTCGCATCATAACGCGCAGCACCATCCCATTCGCCCGGCAGTGCGATTCCATCGATCATAGGTTCGATAGTGCCGCCATAAGGCGCATCAGGGATGCTTGGATTGGTCCACAAGTCTTGCAGGTATGGCGGCAATTCAAGTTCGATTGCACGATAGATATTGGAGAGGTGTACCTTGAATAGAACATCCCAGTTTTCATCATATCCGCTATCTTGGTCTAAGCCATACCACCAAAACCAATCGCTACCTTCAGCGATGTACAAACTCTCCCATGCTGCATCTAGGCCCGAATGATTTGGATTGGATTCCTCAAAGGCGACCAATGCTTTGCGAGCCTCTACAAGACGTTGCCATCCTAGGCTCTCTTCCGCCTCTCCTGCCCAAGTTGATAGAGTCCCATCAACCCAAGAACCGGTTCCAATAGTATCGATTCGAGGCAGGTCTCTCTCTTCCTCAAGGAATTCCCCAGGCGTGGTGGTTACAATAGTAGGGTGAGTCTCAAGGCGAGAGAACCACTCATCGACGAACGGGCGGCCGTTGTCATTATGCTGAAATTCAGACATAAACATCCAATTCTCTCCATCCATCGATACCGTCAGTAAGTGCTCGGAAGGGTCCTCTCCCGCATCCAGCAATTGCTGGCGCACATCATCAACATAAGATACGAAATCGGTTACTGCATCCTCAGGAGCCATAGAACCGTAATTCCAAGCCACACGGTCAGAAATTACACGGTCACGGAAAACCACCGCTACTTCACCACCATCTTCTCCGGTTGCTATCCAAGGCATTGCAAGGTTTGCAGCATTGCTAACATCGACATTGTTACCATTCATATCTGTAGATTTCATCAGAAGTTCTTCATCAGTTACCATCCATTCGATTCCTACATCACTCACCGGCTGAACCATAGCCGGGCTAACCGCTTCCTCAGAAGGCCACATTCCAACTGGGCGGAAGCCCATTTCAGTCTCGAACAAATCCATACCTGTTGTCAAGTGGTTTTGCACATCATCTGGCCAAGCCTGCTTGGATACTCTGATTCCGTCTTCCATCTCCCATCCAGGCATCATCAATAGAGGCATAATCGGGTGGTAATATGGAGTGGTTGTCAACTCGACTTGGCCGGTGGCAGCTAGGCTGCTATACATAGGCAAGACATTGCCCATATGCTCGTGCTGTGCATCGATTACATACATCAAATCAGTATGGGTAAAGTTTCCATTTTGTTGGAATAATGCGATTAATCCATCATCTCTGTGTGAAGCATCATACTTGCCAAGAACGTAATCTGGTGAGAACTGATACAAGTACCACAAGACCTGCAAGTCTAGGAATTCTTGTGGCGGGAGTAAATCATCATCCATGATTGTTGCCGGCTTGAGATTATGCAGAGTTTTATCGTGCAAATAAGAGTACATTTCTGAGGATGGTTGTACCCATGCATTTGGATCTTCTGCGCTCACATTGTATATCCATCCACTATTCCAAAAAGACTGGAATTGCATCACGTGTAACTCGCGCTCGGTTGCGTTTGGATAATCACCTTCAGGCCATGGGCGCTTGGCGATATCAGTGTGAACATCAAGAGTTTCAGAACGGTGATAATCAAGCAACTGCTCCATGAATGAAGGAACGATATTGTAGGTGATTTTTGTTCCGGGATATCGCTCTAGGATACCTGGTGAATCAACATATTCTGTCATTGCATGTACTCGAACCCAAGGCATCTCGTACATGTTGGTCAACTTGTTCTTGTAGTATGGTTGATGCTGGTGGAAAATGATTGCCAAATTCAATGCATCCGATACTTTCTCAGGTGTTGAACGCTCCTCAATTGTTACATCTGCGGGCGTCTGATTTGTAAGATCACTAGCAGAATAGAAGTGACTGAATTGAGAGAATGAATTGTTCAAAGGAAAGGCTGCCCAGACATTCCCTGCATCTTGCCATTGTCCCCAAGCGATTATCTCTAGGTGTGCAGGATTGCCAAGGTCGGAGAGAGGAATTGACATCTCAGTGACCTTATTATCACTCCAGCCAGCATGTATTTCTGGCGTGGAAACATCAGTCCATTGACTAGCGTTATATTCGATAACTTTTGCATAGGATGAGTCCTCAACTACGATTCCATAATCTGCTGCGAATGGAAGGGTTTTGATCCCATTCCATGACTTCGCAGTAACCGAGCCATCCTCACTTGTGTTGAGATAGAAGAACAGGTCTGCTCCTTCAGATGATGATGCTACATCGGTTCCATTCCAAGCCAAATAGAGATTGTTTGAATCCCAATCGAGATGGAAGGTGATTCCGTTGGAATCTGTGCCCATGTTTGTATCAGCGCTCCACTCGTTAAGTGAACCATCAACGGTTGCAGCCATCGAAGAAAATGCAGGTAGAAGGAATACCAAAACCAGTAGTATTGCACTTCGACGCATGCCTCGCCCACAGGGAGTAAACTCAAAGGTTTTCGGCATTACACCACAAAGCGATGGCACAGTATACTGGGATTCTGTGTCATATTACCAGCCTGCCAAATGGCCTTAGTGATGCTGAGAGGTTCATCGATTACATCTGTGATTATGGGGCTTTGGCATGGCAGATGCTACCAATAACTCCACCTGATGAGCATGGCTCACCATATGCATCACCCTCTGCCTTTGCAGCCTGGGATAATCTTGGACAATCCAGTACGAGTGATATGAGTCAGGAATCCTACTGGCTAGAGGATTGGTTATTGTATGAAGCAATCAAAGAAAAGTTCGATGGAAAGCCTTGGTTTGAATGGCCTGTCGAATATCGAGACCGTCATCCTTCCGCACTCGCAGAAATCACCACTGATGAAGATGGGCAAGCCGGATTTATGGGCCGCTGGAAAGAAGTTCAAGACTATGCTAAATCCAAAGGCGTTAGCCTGATTGGAGATTTGCCTATCTTTGTTGCTCACGATTCTGCTGATGTTTGGGCACACCGTGATTTATTCCTCTTGGATGATGAGGGAATGCCACAAGTTGTAGCTGGTGTGCCTCCTGATTATTTCAGCAAGGATGGTCAAAAGTGGGGCACTGTTCTGTATGATTGGGACGCTCACCGCAAAGAAGCATGGACTTGGTGGAAGCAGAGAATGGCGAGGATGATGCGCTTATTCGATATGGTTCGAATCGATCATTTCCGAGGATTTCACTCAGCATGGGCAATTCCTGCTAAGGACAAAAATGCCCGTAATGGCAAATGGCTTGAGGGACCTAAAGATGAGTTGGTCACAGCCTTAATCGAAGTATGTGGAAACCATGAATGCATAATTGCCGAAGATTTAGGAATCATTCCAAAAGAGGTTACTGAATTACGGCAGAGACACAAATTGGAAGGCATGAGTGTTCTGCAATTCGCCTTTGATGATAACAACAAAGACAATCCACACAAACCAGAAAACATCACTCCTGACCGAGTAGTATACACAGGAACTCACGACAATAATACCACCAAGGGTTGGTGGGAAGAAAAGCAGAGAAAGCGCCTCAAGCCATACATGCGTGAAGGCGAGAGCGTTTGTGAAACTATGATTCGCTTAGCGGTTGATAGTCCGGCTGGAATGGCGATTATTCCGATTCAAGACATCATGGAATTAGGCAGCGAGGCTCGCATGAATATACCTGGTACCGCTCATGGTAACTGGCAATGGAAGTTCGATTGGGCGGATTTATCCTAGGACCAATAGGCTTCACGAATGTCTTGATTTGCATTCATGCAGGCTACGACATCTGCTGGACGACTAGGAAGTTCTGATATCCCTGCAAGATGCTCATACATCGGCATCACATTGGACATATTCACTACACCCCATCCAACTTGTGTGCAAGGCGCAATCGGTGAGACTGGGGTAGTTCCTGAAGTAGGGTCCCAAGTTGAGAAACTAGGATACCAGGCTGAAAGATTGAGGGCGTATCTGATATCTGCATTAGAAATTGGCAGGGTAGAACTGTTCACCAGTAACCCATTACGTCCAAATTCATCTGAAGCCCCAGATTGCATATCACCTGCATCATCCCTGAGCATTGTGAGAATCAGGCTGAGAATTCCTGCGGTTCTTGGGGTTGCGAAGGATGTTCCAGAGGTCTCATGGTAGCCATCTGTATCATCGTGGTTCGGTAGAACTTGAGTCCAGTCTGCAGCGATGTCTGGATAGGAGCCACTCATGGTTTCTTTCTGGTCGTCTCCTTCCTCTGCATATCCTGAGACGCCTATTGACCAAGGTGGGCCTGCGGTTGAGTCTTGAACTGCTGGAGAAGGAGTATTATCGGCAGCACCGGTGTGAATCTTGTTGTAATCGACTACTGCAACCTTAGTCGCATCTTCGATTCCAGGAACTGGAACGCTGCCAATAGGGCCGAATGAGGTTGTAATGATGTCAACTAATGGCTGGTTTGCAGCAGCTAGAACTGCAGCATCTGAAAAGCCTTCAACGAAGAAAATCACCGCATCAGGATTTGCATCCAATACCGCACCTGTTACTGCGGTTCCGTGTCCATCTGAAGGATCATCGAGAATTGGAATATTGGTATCATCATCAGGAGTAGTTCCGATAATTCTAGTTCCGGGGAAATATACGATATCGGTTGCTGTGATTACATCCCAGCATGTCTCTATATCTGCATCATAGCGCTCTTGCCAAGTTCCCTCTTGAGTTAGGTTGCAGTGCATGGTAACGCCCAAGCCCTCCAATAGCCAATCAGGATAGGTCTCATTCAGGCGGAACCTGTCGTGATAGACATTGATTCCAGTATCGATAGGAGCGACCACACTGAAGGCTCTGAATTGCTCTTCAACAATAGGGATCTCGACCTCTTTAGCCTCTTCTTCACCAAAGCAACCTGCTAGCGAGACGCTGGCCATCAATAAGGCCATCATTACGACCTTGGCTGTATCTCGCATGGTTACCCGAATTGCTCAGCCATTTTGAGTTTGACCCCGGG
>CAZEXE010000072.1:254-7286 GCA_964516645.1 uncultured Candidatus Poseidoniales archaeon | reverse complement strand
CACACTCAACGGCCCGTGAATTGTCACTTGCTTATTCTCCAGGTGTTGCATATCCATGTTTAGAAATCGCAGATAAGCCTGATGATGCTTATCGATATACTTCGAAAGGAAATCTTGTCGCTGTAATCTCAAATGGGACTGCAGTATTAGGATTAGGTAACATAGGAGCTCTTGCTTCGAAACCGGTGATGGAAGGTAAAGGACTTCTACTCAAGACCTTCGCAGATATCGATGTTTTCGATATTGAAGTCGATACAGAAGACCCTGAAGAATTCATCAAAACAGTTTGTAATATCGCGCCGACCTTTGGCGGAATAAATCTCGAAGATATTAAGGCTCCAGAATGTTTTGAAATCGAGAGAAGAATTGCTGAATCAACCGATATACCTGTTATGCATGATGATCAACACGGTACAGCGATTATTTCTGGTGCAGCATTACTTAATGCGGTTGAATTACAAGGCAAAGATTTGTCAAAAATCAAAGTCGTTGTCGCTGGTGCTGGCGCTTCTGCAATCGCATGTGCAAACCACTACGTAGCCTTGGGAGTAAAGATGGGAAATATTGTGATGTGTGATTCTAAAGGAATAATGACAAAGAAGCGTTTAGATGCAGGAGAATTAAACGAATTCAAAGCCCCATTTGCAGTTGACAGAAAGAATGGTGACCTTGCTGCCGCTTTAGTTGGGGCAGATGTGCTATTGGGCCTTTCAAAGGGAGGATTAGTCTCTGGTGAAATGGTTGCGAAGATGGCTGAAAAACCGATTATTTTTGCTTTGGCCAACCCTACGCCAGAAATCATGCCACATGAAATTGAGGCAGTTCGGGATGACGCAATCATTGCTACTGGTCGTTCTGATTTCCCTAATCAAGTCAACAATGTACTTGGATTCCCTTACATTTTCAGAGGCGCATTGGATGTTCGTGCGAGAGATATTACACAAGGAATGAAGATGGCAGCAACTAAGGCATTAGCTGCATTGGCTAAAGAACCGGTTCCAGATTATATTGCACATGCATATTCAGGCGAAGCAATGCAATATGGTTCAAATTATATCATACCAAAACCGTTTGATCGTCGCGTATTGATTTGGGAAGCAGCAGATGTTGCTGAGGCGGCAGTAATGGAAGGAATTGCAGCCATTAAGCCAGAGGATTTCAATAAACAGGCCTACAAAGAATCACTAGAAGCTAGACTTGGAATGTCCTATTCGGTAATGAGAGGAGTATTCAATCAAGTGAAGGGCAGGAAGAAGAGAATTGTATTCCCTGAAGGCGACCATGAGAAGGTCATTCGTGCAGCGGCTCAATGTATCGAACAAGACATATGTGTCCCAATATTGTTGGGCAATTTCGAAAGCATCCGCGACAAGATGACAGAATTAAACATCGAGTTCGATTGTGAAATCACGAATCCAAGATACGATGAGAGAAGAATTGGAGATTACGACATTAGTTTATTGGAAAATCGCAGTCGTAAAGGAATGACAATAGTTGATGCTCAAAGGCTACTGAAAAGCAGACCTTATTTCGCTGCTCAAATGGTAGAACGAGGTGATGCTGACGGCTTCCTTGGTGGAATTAGTAGAAATTATGGTGATGTACTAAGGCCATGTCTAGAAGTCATTGGAAGCGATGAGGATAGCCATTGTGCGATTGGATGTTACATGATGGTGGTTAAGGGCAGATTGATTTTCTTAGGTGATGCGACAGTCAATGTTTACCCAGATAGCAAAGCGTTGGCAGATATTGCAGTTCAAACAGCAAAGGTAGCTAGACGATTCGGTCTCAAACCGAAGGTAGCCATGTTGTCTTTCTCAAATTTCGGTAGTAGTCGCGCTCAACGTTCTGAGCGAATTGAAGAAGCGATTGAAATGGCATTGGAAGCAGACCCATCCCTGAGTATTGATGGTCCTATGCAAGCGGACACTGCTCTAAATATCGATGTTCAATCAGAATATCCATTCATGGCATTCGACGGTCCAGCAAATGTATTGATTTGCCCGAATTTAGCATCAGCAAATATCGCTTACAAGTTGCTTGAACAACTTGGCGATGCAGAGATGACAGGTCCGATATTAGATGGTTTAGACAAGCCTGTACAATTACTTGCAAGAGCAGACGGTGTTCGCCATATCGTGAATATGGCAGCCATTTGTGCATTGGATGCAATCAGACAAGAGTCGTATTGGGCTAGTCTTTGATTTGCACAACATTTCCTTGGGGATCTAATCCCCAAGTCGCTCTCCTAGGTCTCCAAAAAGCACCTGTAACAAATCCAGCGCATAGGCCACCGAATAGCAGATTAGACCAACCATCAATTGCATATGAGGAGAATCCCCTAAGGATTGGAATAGTGAAACTTGGTATTATTCCTAGTACAGTAGTCCACAACAATTCACTACGAATATTGGATGATAGATTTGCATTATCTGGAACTATAGGGGCTTTGCCGTCTCTCTTTGGTGATATGACTAATCTAAATCCGACTTTCGGGAGTGGTCTGTCACCTGGAGTGACCACTTGCGCGCGCACACGCTCGCGCGTAGGATGTGCTGATTGTGAGATTCTATGTCCTGAAAGTGGGCCAATCATTTCTCCACTACGCGGCCTGCCATCTAGGGGGGCACCTCGGTGATTTCCTGTGGCTTCATCTGCGAGCAACTCAGTCCAACCACATGGTAATTTGATCAATAATTCAGCAGCAGCCCATTCCGCTTGGCTTGGTCGTCTTACTTCATCATCAAAATACTCAGAAAGTTTCGAGCAAATCATCTCAACATCATCGTGTGTAACCATATCTTTCAGGCCTTCAGAATCGTCTTTTCCGCCAATAATTTCAGCGAATTGGGATGCTGTTATCGGAGATTCCATGATTAGGAACGAAGGTAAATCAACACGATGCCTTGGTCTTTCACTTGCATAAACCCAAGCACCTTTGTTGGTTCCAAGGAATATTTGTGTGGCATCAATCTTGATGAAACGAAGACCAAACGGCCCCTCTACGATTTCCATGTTCACACCTTCAGTGTAGATTCAACCGCACGATACCAGTTCATTCCAGATTCATGTTCTTCAATTTGAGAGAACTGAGGATAAGGTGAAATTGAGCGAACGTATCCAAATGCTGCTAAGTCGACTAAATCTGGCGAGTCCCCGCCAAAGAATTTCTTGTCATTGAATTGATTTGTAAACTCACTTAGCAAATCGTGCCATAATTTCTTAGGAGTTCTACCATCTTTTTTGACTCTCTTTCTAGCGATTATGCCCCACATAATCGGAAACCCAGCCCATGCATAAAGGCGTTTAGAAAAGAATCCAAACTTTTCAAGTTTTGACACACGAGTTGTAGTTTTCAATGCCGATCCAATACTCCCGTATAGAATTGGAATCGTAGCTTTCGACATATGTAGGTCAACCCATTCCATCCATTCATCTCTGCGATTGTTATCATCGGTAGCCCATAATTTCCCACCGTTATGTACTGCATCAATGTGCTTCATTATCGGCGTAGAATCCACGAAAACTTGTTCCTGAGAATCGACCCATACAGGGACCTTTTTCCATTCTGGAGCACTTGGTAAAGTCTTTTTTGCCCGCATTGGATTTACTTGTATTCGCTCATGAGGAACATCGAGATATTCCAGCAAACCGCGAACCTTCCAACAGAAAGGACATGTGTATAACATGTGCAATTGCCCTACACTCGCCATGAACCTGCGGGGCAGACACTACTTCATGATTCATCCGTATCTCTGGTACCTTCTGGTCTCCAGCCAGGTTTCCAGAAATTTAGGTCATCCAACCACTTAGTAAATTCATCATCAGTGCAATTCAGTAATCTGTATGCTCGCATGTTTAAGCCTTCAAGAAGTGATTCATCCATGACTCCCTCGTGGTTTGCATCACTCCATTCTCCAACCATTTGGCGAATTTGTCTCCTAGCTTCTTCTGGTGCATCAAAATTCATTTCACAGATTTCTTGTAAATCTGCCAACCAAGATCTTGTATCCCTACGAATTACATCTGGAATCGATGGGGTCTTCGCCTTCTTCTTGAATGGCCACCAACCCATGTCCGCTGGTTGAGGTGTACATCAATAGTCTTGGGGTTGAACTGCATGGCATAAGCATGGGCCGAATCATTGTACACTTGCATGGACGAACTTCCGATGCGAAGATGAGTGGTTTAATCGAGGATTATTCTTCTCGTTTGAAATCCAAAGTTCGAATCGAAAATCACAAATCCAAATTATCCAAGGAAGAATATTTGTCAAAGTTACCTCAAGGTGTAATTTTGCTTGACGAAGGAGGCGATATGATGGATTCAACAGAATTTTCCAAGAGGTTTGATGCTTGGACAATTTCTAGCGAAGATGTACATCTTGCGATTGGTCCTGCAGACGGTTTTCCTAAAGACAATGGTATTGCATCAATTTCCTTGTCAAAGATGACTTTTCCGCATGAACTTGCAGCGGTTTTGTTAATGGAGCAATTGTATCGCGCCCACGAAATTTCACGTGGCAGTTCTTATCACAAAATTTGACAAAAGACCAAGAATAAGTCACTTCACCGCACCTACATGGAGAACTGGTGGTTTCTTCTTTTAGAGTTCGCAACTGCACTAACTCTAATCTTCATGAGTGGCCGTCAACCATTCCCAGGTCCTTCGAAGCGATACGGTAGTATCTTGTTGATAATCGCATTACTACTACTGATTGGTGAGACCGGTCCTAGACCAACCGATGTTCAGGTTCATCTCTTTGTATTGTTAGTTTATGGCTCTCTTGGATTGGTGCGCGGAGTCCATAATATGTTGGTTACAAGAGATGAAGTAATCGTTGCACCCTTTGCTGGAATTTTGTTTTCTGTCTCTGCAACCGCAATAATGGCGGAACAATGGGAATCACTAACCGTTTTCGAAGAGTATGCAGCATTTGCGACAATCGTAGTGATTGGAGGTTGTCAAACTTGGCTTGTTTTCCGTGGTTTGTTGATTGGCAGACTTCCTCTTGCTTGGTCAAAGGCAGGATTAGTGGCGTTGGAAAGAGGACATGTTTCAGGCCCTCATGGAGCACTTGAATGCTTTGAGAAATCTTGGGATTTAGAAGAAGAGCATCTAAACCCTATGGCTTGGTTAGCACTGGAAAGGATCCATTCATTCATTGGAAATGTTTCAGAATCTGAACATTGGAAGAAAAGATTGGCAGAATCTGGTGGAGAAGAAGCAGTAGCAGATGAATGGATAGAAGTTATTGAATCAGCACTGGGCAGACTTCAGCCAGTTATTGAAGAAGAATAAATTACATTATATTCATAATATATTTGACACATAACAGGGTATACTTTAAGAGGTACAAAAACAACTTATTATTATGGAAAGGGCTCAATCTCGAAAAAATTGGTCCATGTCAACCATGTGTTGGTGTGCCGTTTTCATATGGTTTGGAGCATCACTTTTTTCTCAGACTCTATACATGGCATTGAATGGTTCACCGTATAATGCAAACCTGTTACTGGAATCCGCTGGCCCGTATGCATGGGTAATGATTGGAGTTGAGATTGTAGTCTGGGGATTCTTAGCACTTGTCTTAGGTGGTAAAGTTGTAAATCGCATCGAAGTATCGACTCCAGAAATGGCATCCTCAGACAAAATTACACCACAGACTTGAAGAGGCCTCAGTTTGAGTAGTCCGTTCGTGCAGAACGAATGGAATCCACCGCCACTTGCAGGACAACCGATGGATATTAGTGAGTTGCTAGATGAAATGGCATTGCTTGCACTCCCAGATGGTTCAAGGGTTGTAACAATAGAAGAAGCCAGAGAAGAATTACCATTGGCGAGAAAGTTACTGGTCTGTTTGCAATCATTACAAGATCAAGCACACGACCTAACCGAAGAATTGGAAATTTTGGTTGAAGATCTCCCTCCTCACCATGAGCATGTTATTGAAGTTGCAGAACAACTTGGAGACTTGGTCAAAGAATGGCAAGATATTGGAGATAAATTGGAAAATTTGGGAGCAAGAATCTCTGGATTCGACCCTGGACATTTAGAATGGCATGGCGTTGTTGACGGGTATCTTGTACACTATTCTTGGTGCCAAGGCGAGGAAGATATCGAATGGTGGCACCCACTTGATACAGGTATCAACGGCCGCAGACCTCTTGTTGAGGCATGACCTGGGATGCACATGGTCCGAATCACGAAAGTCCATACCGGCGGAGGAGATTCTGGTGAAACTTCACTTGTCGACGGTAGTAGAGTAGACAAGGATGACGCTCGAATTGAAATCGTTGGAACCTGTGACGAAGTCAACGCTTTGCTTGGGATTGTATTGATGGAATCAAACCGCTTATCAGACACTCATGCAGATGGTGGAACAAGAGTTACTGTTAGAAGAGTTAGGAACGTATATTCTACAGCAATTGGTAGAATTCAGAGTGAGTTATTCGACTTAGGTGCAGAATTAGCTTGCCCCCCCGGCCAGATTCCAGAATTCATGGAATTAATCGACCAGGAAGATTCTGATAGGTTATGCGAAGAAATGGATGCTTGGAATGAAGAACTCGAACCCCTAGAGAGTTTCATACTTCCAACTGGCTCAGGCCCAATTGCATCGATGCACCTTGCACGAACTGTTACTAGAAGACTTGAGAGATCTATGGTTTCAATCAAAGATGAATTACGCCCATTGACTTTACAATATGTGAACCGTTTGTCCGATTGGCTTTTCATTCTCACAAGATGGACTTCATCCAGACTTGGCGAGGACGAGACTTTGTGGACTCCAAAAGGTAAGAGAGAAGGCGGAACTACAACCATGACTCGTCGCCAAAATGCCAATCGCTAACCAAAGGGTAGCGAGGCGGGAAACCCACAGCGAGCCCATTGATTCAGCAATTGTGAGCGCGAGGGCATTATGGTGACACCCTCTGCTTCATGTGTAACAGCATAAAATCGCATTGATTCTCTAGGTATAAATACCTGTAAAAGCTTGGACTGAATATGTCACAAGAGGAAGATGAGGGT
>CAZEXE010000072.1:0-244 GCA_964516645.1 uncultured Candidatus Poseidoniales archaeon | reverse complement strand
AATACACCAACTCAAGGTGGATAAATCGATTGCGAGAGGAAGATACAAGGTCATTGAAATTCATGATGGAAATCATTCAAGGAATCATTGATGATCGTACTGATCCGGAGTCAACAATACCTGTTACCGAATCAAGGTGGGTAACGCGAGTGCGGAAGTGCGACACAAAAGAAATTGAAGTTATGGTGAAAACCATCCAAGGAGTTATTGACGAGCGCAACAAGTCGGAAGAAGGGTGAGAGGG
>CAZEXE010000071.1:0-7683 GCA_964516645.1 uncultured Candidatus Poseidoniales archaeon | reverse complement strand
AGCAGAAAGCCTCCGAAGACGAGACTGTTGAAGGCTTGGCTAACAGAGCTGACGAAGCAACCAGTTTGGAAGCGATTGCTTGTTCACTAGATGCACCTGATGACTGCCTAATGTGTGGTTCATGATTCATCTTCAGGCACCCAATCTGATGATACATCAAACAGTTCTGCAACACAGAATGGGCATTCTAGTTTGCCCTCCACATCTAGCATTTCTACACCATGCTTTTGACATCTCATACAAGTTCACCTACCTGGTTGTCTGATAGGAACTGATGTTTTGTCAAGGGCGTGGTCGCCATTTCAATTAATTGTGAAATCAGTTCTTGTGGAAAATCATTCGATTTCTCAACTATTTTTGCTGAGTTAAGTGTAATCATTAGGTTCTCCTTTGAAATTAAAAAATTTACCGCAGTCTCTTCGTCATCAAAATATCGTTCTAAAGAATCGCTATGGTCAGGATGGTTGTCTGGAAGAACCAAAATCTCTGACCAAGATACGAATTCCGCTATAATGTCATTTTCATCTATCCAATCTTCAATCTCTAAGCCAAACAAATCTATCATGTGATCTTCGAACATGTAGGTAGAAAATATCTACAGTTACTTAAACCTTGCAAAAATTAGTTTCTTAAGCGATGTGAATTGCATGGCCTAAGGTTGCTAGTACTGCTTCGTGAGTCATCTCAGTCATTGTAGGGTGTGCATGGATTGTGCCTGCAATATCCTCCAATAGAGCGCCCATCTCAAGGGCTAGAGTCCATTCTCCAACCAACTCACTGACATGGGTTCCCACAGCTTGTACCCCGAGGATTCTGTGGTCATCTTCACGAGCAACCACTCGAACGAATCCGCCAGTCTTTTCAGCCTCTTGAGTTAGAGATCTTCCATTTGCTGCTAGAGGGAATTTACCAATAATCACAGGGTGTCCTGCTTCTTTAGCCTCTTCAGGAGACATACCGACAGAGACGATTTCTGGCTCTGTAAATACGATTGCGGGTACTGCAACCGGATTGTAAGAACGGTTTTCGCCTGCGATTATTTCTGCGACCATTTCTCCTTGGAATGATGCAACATGTGCAAGCATTTCACCCAAATCAGAAACATCACCGATTGCATAAACGCCTTTCATGTTGGTTTGGCATTGGTTATTGACTTTGACAAAGCCGTGCTCATTTAGCGCTACTCCGGTTGGAGCAAGCCCTTCACTCCGCGGTCTACGTCCAACTGTGACTAGAACACGGTCAGCCTCTACAGATTGCATCTTTGATTCATCATCGGTGTTATTCTTGTCAATGAAGTTGAGTTTGAGTTTACCATTATCCAATTTTTCAACACCTTTGGCAAAAACACCTGTGTTGACTTTAACCTTGTTTTTCTTGAGGAATAATTCTAGAGGTCTGCGCAACTCTTTGTCGAATATTGGTAATACGCTATCCATTGCCTCAACGATTGTAACCTCGCTCCCCAACATTCTGTGAACAATTCCAAGTTCAAGACCGATGTATCCTCCGCCTACTACTACTAGGTGGTCTAACTTTTCATCAAGGTCGAGAGCTTCTCTGCTCGAGATTACTCCATCGCCATATTTCATGAAAGGCAATTCTATAGGAACGCTACCGTTGGCCAGGATTACATTTTCTGCTTCGATTTGAGTGTCGCCAACTACTACAGTTTTTGCATCTTTGAATTCAGCCCATCCAGTGATTAATTCTGCGCCTGAACTCTTGAGTAAATGCTCAACACCTTTGTTTAGGCGGTCTACGATATCGTCTTTCCATCCCTTTAGCGCAGCCATTTCAAGTTCAGCCGGTCCAGGAATTGAGATCCCCATGTGTCCGCCTTTCTTTGCGTGCTTTGCTAGGTCGTGGAATTTGTGAGCAGCGTGAATCATTGCCTTAGATGGAATGCAACCTCGGATTAAGCAAGTACCACCTGCTCTTTCACCTTCAACGATTACTGTATCCATGCCTAATTGAGCGGATCTAATTGCCGCAACATAGCCACCTGGCCCTGCGCCTATGACTAATACCTTGCACTTACGCGTTTTCATCTTAATCAACCTCACATGAAGATTGTAGCTGGGTTCTCAAGTAGAGACTTGAGACGTTGTACCAGCATTGCTCCATCCCAGCCATCGACCACTCTGTGGTCCCATGAGGATGAAAGTCGCAGCATTTTGCGAACAACGATTTGTCCATTGCGAACAACAGGTGTGTCTACTGCGTTGTGAACTCCAAGGATTCCCACTTCCGGTTTGTTGATAATTGGGGTTGCACCTAATCCTCCCATTCTTCCAAGGCTGGTAATTGTGAAGGTAGAGCCAGCCAATTCATCAAGTCCAGCGGTACCATCACGTGCCGCTTGACTAACTCTTTTCATTTCAGATGCTGATTGCCAAATATCTTGAGCCTCAACATGCTTTACTACAGGTACATAGAGACCTCTATCGGTTTGTGTAGCAATCCCAAGATGAATTGCATCATGCCGGGTTACTACGTTCTTCTCATCATCGAATAGAGCATTACAAACAGGATTTTCTCCCAATGCCTTGACCAATGCTTGCATAATGAATGGCAAGTAGGTTAGTTTTGGTTGACCATCACTGCGAGTTGAGTTTAGGTGTACTCTCAACTCATCCAAGTGAGTTATGTCAACTTCTTCAAAGTAGGAGAAGTGAGGGATTGTAGTGTATGAAGCGGTCATACTCTCTGAAATTTTCCGACGCAGGCCAATAACTGGTACTTCGGTAGTTCCAGTTTGAGCGGAGCGAGAAGGCCCTGCTGCAGCAACTGGGCTACCAGCGGCCTTCCATGAATCGAGGTCTGCGTGAGTTATTCTTCCTGCAGGACCACTTCCTGATAATGTGGCCAAGTCGATTCCACTCTCACGGGCTCTTTGTCGGACTGCCGGAGATGCTAGAGGTCGTGCCCCTGGCGCTGCAACAACAACTGGAGTTGATGCAGGAGTAGGTTCTGAAACGACCTCCTCCACCTCTTCAACCGGCTCAGGCGCAGGCTCTTCTACCTCTTCTTCAACCGGCTCAGGCGCTTCTTCAGTAGGAGTTCCTTCTCCATCTGTTTCGAATTCGATACAAACTTGACCAACTGCAAGAACAGTACCCGGCTCGCCAACTACAGATTTGACAACTCCATCGGTAGGTGACGGAATTTCTACTGTTGCTTTGTCGGTCATCACAGAAAGAATCGGGTCATCTTCTTTGACTGAATCTCCAACCGAGACCATCCATTCAACGACTTCTCCTTCTACAACTCCTTCTCCTATATCTGGCAGTTTAAACGCAAATATTCCCATGTTTATCTCTCCTGTGTTTTCTTTAAAGCATCCGCAATTCTCTCAGGGCTTGGTAGGTAATCCCACTCTGTTGTATGAGGGAATGGTGTATCCCAACCCGTTACGCGAATAATCGGTGATTCTAGATGCCAGAAGCATCTCTCTTGAATTGAAGCACTCATTTCAGCACCAAACCCACTCGTCTTTGGTGCTTCATGAACAATGACACATCGTCCAGTCTTCTTTACCGAGTTGACTACGGTATCTCGATCCCAAGGAACCAAGGTTTGCAAGTCGATTAATTCGGCGTTAATTCCACTATTTTTGATTCCTTGCTCAGCGACATGTACCATTGCACCCCATGCAATAACCGTACATGCGTCTCCTTCCATTACAACTTCAGCTTGCTCAAGAGGGATTGAATAGTGGCCATCGGGCACTTCAGCCTTAGCATGGCCCTTCCATGTAGGGACATTGTGCGGGTCTCCATAGAAAGGGCCGCGATAACATCGCTTTGGTTCAAAGAATACAACAGGGTCATTGCACTCGATTGCACTGGTAAGCAATCCCTTAGCATTATTTGGATTCGAACAGTATACGACTTTCAATCCAGGTGTATGAGTGAATTGAGATTCAGGGCTTTGTGAATGGTGATGTCCACCCTTGATTCCTCCACCTGCTGGAGTCCTAATTGTGACAGGAGTTGAAAATTCTCCTCCTGAGCGGTGTCTAAGTTTGGCAATTTCGTTTACGATTTGGTCGTAAGCAGGGAATATGTAATCCGCGAATTGTATTTCAGCAACTGGCCTTAGTCCATTAAGACCCATTCCAAACGCAATAGCAGCGATACCTCCTTCGGCAAGAGGTGCATCGAAAACACGATGTGCACCATGCTTGGCTTGAAGGCCATCGGTCACGCGAAATACTCCTCCGAAATATCCCACATCTTCACCGAATATTACCACATTGTCGTGGGTCTCTAACATATTGTCGAGTGCACTGTTAAGTGATTCAATCATGTTCATTTCTGCCATAATATCACCTCACTTCCCCAATTCCTCTCTTTGTTCTTGGACATGCCAAGGAACCTCTTCGTACACTTCTGTGAAAATTGTAGAGGATGGTGGGAAGGGGCCATTCGCTAAGTCACCGAATGTGCACGCTTCTTTGTATGCTGCCATAACTTCTGCATCGATTTTATCAGTGAGTTCAGCATCTTTTTCTTCAGACCATGCTCCAATACTAATCAAGTGGTTCTTTAGACGCTCTACTGGGTCTCCACCTGGCCAACATTTGAATTCGTCACTAGGACGGTAACGACTTGGATCATCAGATGAAGAGTGCCCACCTGCTCGATAGGTGTAGACTTCGATGTAGGTTGCTCCTTTACCTGCTCTTGCACGTTCACGTGCCCACTTAGTGACTGAGTAAAGTGCTAAGAAATCATTTCCATCGACTCGTAATGAAGGTATATCATATGCCAACCCTCTTGCTGCGAAATTACTTCCACCTGTAGCTATATTTCTGTGGGTTGAAATCGCCCATTGATTGTTTACAACATTGAGAATCACTGGTGGCTTAAACACCGAAGCGAAGTTTAGTCCATAATGGAAATCGCCTTGTGCACTTGTTCCATCTCCTAACCATGTGATTGTTGCTTGGTCATCACCTTTGTATGCTGAAGCCATTGCAACTCCAACGGCTTGGCTGAATTGAGTTCCGACCGGACTTGAAATCGAAATGAAATATCCTTCTTTCCAAGAATAGTGAACTGGCATCTGTCTGCCGCGAATGTTATCTTCAGTATTTCCAATACAATGACAAATCATGCTTACCATATCTCTGCCGCGTACGAATTGGGCACCAGGTTGACGGTAAGAGGGAAAAATCCAGTCTATGTCATCCAATGCCATAGTTTGTGCGATTGCAATTGCTTCTTCACCGAATGACCGCATGTAGAAAGATAATTTCCCAGTACGTTGCATCTTGATCATTCTATCATCAAAGATTCTCAAACGCATCATCATCTCTAAGCCGCGAATTAATTCCTCAGCATCTAATCCAGGGTCCCACTCCCCTGAAGCAGAATCATCATCGCCCAATACGCGAATCAACCCATGTGCATGGTCGTTAGTTTCCGAGGCAGCACAGTTTACGGGGTTTGGCCGTGACAAGTCTCCTGGTTGTTCTTTCCAAGAGCCACCAAAATCGGCATCATCGCCGGGCCGGAATGGTGCCGTAGGAACAGTGTATGCGTCCAAAGACCCCTTCTTTTTCCCCGACATGTAATACCTCACTCCTTGACCGTTCTAAGCCTTGCCGATGCCTTGGTCAAAAGTTCACCAGCACGATAAGAGGACCTGACCAATGGCCCACATGCCCAGCCCAAGAAACCCATCTTCTCGATTTGCAAACTCCATTCATCATAGCGAGAAGGTTCAGGGAATCTATCTACAGGTAAATGCTTAGGGCTGGGGGCAAGATATTGGCCAATTGTCACAAGGTCGACATGAGCATCTTTTAGCATTTGTAACGCTTCAGTAATTTCATCATCAGTCTCTCCAAGGCCAACCATTATTGATGACTTAGTTAGTATGTCTGGGCGTAATCTCTTAGCTTCCTTAAGAATAGAAATCGATTGTGCAAAAGAAGCCCTATGGTCTCTAACTTTCGAATCCAATCTCGGAACACATTCAACATTATGTGCGAATACTTCTAATTCAAGGCCATCGAGCAAATCAGATAATGCTTGATTATCGCCTGCAAGATCGCTACAAAGTAGTTCTAGACTAACTTCAGGTGTCTTTTCACGGACCGCTTCAAGGCACTTTCGATAATGGCTTGCACCACTGTCTGGCAAATCATCTCTGTTTACAACAGTGATTACCGCATGGTTAAGGCCCATCGCTGAAATTGCATCTGCAAGGTTGCTTGGTTCATTTTCGTCCAAAGGAGGCGGAGTTTTGATTGAACCAACTGCACAGAATCTACAACCCCGTGTGCACTCCTGTCCTGCAACCATGAAGGTTGCATCTTTGGCCGCCCAGCACTCATGGATGTTAGGACATCTTGCTTCTTGACAAACTGTGTGAAGCATATTATCGGTAACAGTGTCCTTTGTTTCCTTGAATTTTTGTTGCAATTCACCTGAGGGTAGGCGTGTTCGAAACCAGTCAGGAAGACGGGGCCTAGTATTGGCCATGCTCAATTTCCGAACCGTCATACGCCCTCCCCCTTAACCATCCCGAAGGGATGGGGTGCAAAAAGAGTCGCTATGGGAGTTTACGAGCATTCAAGCCCAAACTCGCCTTGGATTGTAATATGCGAGTGGCTGTTATCACGGGTGGTGCACGTAGAATTGGGGCAACAATAGTCAATATGCTACTCGATGATGATTGGGCCGTAATCATTCATTGTAACCAGTCACTTACTCAAGCCCGGCATTTGATTCAAAGAGGACTTGGAGCAATAGTCTGTGGTGATTTATCAAACGATGAAGATCTATTCAGAATAATCGAAGAAATCCACGACCATGAACTAGTAGAAGAAGCCGGTGGTATCGATTTGTTAATACACAATGCTTCAATCTATAATCAAGAGGACTTCGCTACAGTTACACCTCAAGAACTCCGTCGTTTTTCGGCAATCCATCTCGATGCCCCATTTTTCATAACTCAAGGCTTGGTGCCCAAATTAAAGGCGAAAAAGGGTTGTGTAATCGGCATGGTTGACACCAGCTGGAATCATGCTTGGCAAGAACTTGCACACTATACTTCTACCAAGGCGGCATTACGACAATTATTGATGAATTTGGCAGGAGAATTGGCTCCTGAAATTAGGGTAAATGGCATTGCTCCTGGAGCAATATTAGCAGCAGCATGGGAGAAAGAGAGATTTGAGAAAATTCTCGAAAAGGTTCCTTTAGGCCGTGCAGGCACTCCAGAGGATATTGCCAAGGCGGTAAAATTCCTTGTTGAAGCGGATTATATTACTGGATTCATTCTTCCTGTCGATGGAGGCTGGTCTCTAACTTGAATGGTGCAGGGGGTGAGATTTGAACTCACGAACCCATCGAGACCGGATCTTAAGCCCGGCGCCTTTGACCAACTCGGCAACCCCTGCGTAGTTCGTGGGCGTGGCTTAGAATTAATGAATGAGTCGGACTAAATTGGGAACCTTTGAACTATATTCTTTACAATTTTTGAAAGTATGAGAAATTTAGTTAGTCGGTAGAGATAATTCACCCGAAGGGTGACTTCTTTAGGACACAATGTATGCAAAACGGTTTAACACCCCAGAGCAGACGGGATATTGATGCGCATGCTGAAATCTCGGGTTGCTCCTGTCCTCGTGCTGCTTTTGTTACTGTCTTCAGGCCTACCTGTTGTAGA
>CAZEXE010000070.1:0-7892 GCA_964516645.1 uncultured Candidatus Poseidoniales archaeon | reverse complement strand
CACTCAACTCCTGCATGTACCCACCCTACGGGTGGGGGGACATCAATGCACCGGTTCTATTGAGCCAGATTTCTAAGCACTGTGTGTAGGATTCCACCGTTGCGATAATAGTCGACTTCAACAGGCGTATCTAGGCGAACATCAACACTGAATTCTACAACGCTTCCATCCGATTTATTTGCTGTTACTGTAAGTTCTTGCAGAGCTTGGACCTCATCGGTCACTGGAATGTCAAAAGATTCAGTGCCATCAAGGCCAAGTGAATCGGCATCTTCGCCTTGCTTGAAAGTCAGAGGAAGAACCCCCATTCCAACGAGATTAGATCTGTGAATTCTCTCAAATGAAGTTGCAATTACCGCTTTAACACCAAGGAGGTAAGTTCCTTTGGCCGCCCAATCCCTACTGCTTCCAGTGCCATATTGAGAACCTGCTAAAACAACCATTGGCCCTTCGTTTTCCATGGCTGCTTCAAAGACTGAAGTGACCTCTCCGGTTTTGTGGTTAAGCGCGTATCCGCCTTCGGTTCCTGGAGCCATCTGGTTGCGAACCCTAACATTCGCAAATGTACCTCGCATCATGATTTCGTGGTTGCCTCTTCGACTACCAAAGGAATTGAAATCGCCTTTCTTTACACCTCGCTCAATAAGCCATTTGCCTGCTGGACCATCAGCGGGGAAAGCACCAGCAGGAGAAATATGGTCAGTAGTAATTGAATCTCCCAACTTTAGCAATACCTTTGCGCCTTCAATAGATTCTATCGGTTGTGCTTCATTAGATAGACCTTGGAAGAAAGATGGAAGCCGAATGTAAGTAGAGTCCTCTTGCCAAGGGTAAAGCGGTGAGGCTTCGCTTGGAATAGAATCCCAGCGGGGCTCTTGCATTACGGTAGCATACCTTTCTCTGAACATTTCAGGAGTGATTTTGGCCATTGTTTTATTCAATTCTTCATCGCTAGGCCATACATCACTAAGCATTACTGGATTACCATCTTGGTCAAGGCCCAACGGCTCAGAAGTTAAATCGACATTCAGGCTACCTGCTATTGCATAAGCAACTACTAGAGGAGGACTTGCAAGATAAGATGCCTTGACCTTTTGATGGACTCTTCCTTCGAAATTTCGATTTCCTGAAATTACAGAACCAACAATCAGTCCTGATTCATCTATTGCAGCCTCTATATCCTCTGGAAGTGGGCCAGAATTTCCAATACATGTTGTACATCCATATCCAACATTGTTGAAACCAAGAGCGGCTAAATCCTCATCCAATCCATTTGCCTCATAATATTCAGTCACAACTCTTGAACCAGGTGCAAGAGATGTTTTCACCCAAGGTTTGACTGTCAACCCGCGATTTCTTGCATTTCTTGCAAGCAGGCCTGCTGCCAGCATTACTCCGGGATTGGATGTGTTTGTACATGACGTAATTGCTGCGATTACGACATCTCCGTGGTTCAAATCGTAGTCGCCACCAACCAATGATGACTTGGACAAATCTTCTTGTGAAAGCCCATGACCTTGGTGGCCGACTTCATGAGTTAGTGACTCTTTGAAATGAGAAGACATTTGAGACAAATCAACTCTGTCTTGCGGACGTTTTGGTCCTGCCAATGCAGGTTCTACTGTGGATAAATCCAGTTCTAAAAGTGCAGTATAACTTTTCTCAGGTGCTGAAGAATCAAACCATAATCCCTGAGCTTTACAATATGCTTCCACTCCAGCGATGTGCTCTTCATCTCGACCAGATAATCGCATGTAAGCGAGTGTGTTTTCATCTACTGGAAAGAACCCGCAGGTCGCACCATATTCTGGAGCCATATTTGCAATAGTTGCACGGTCTGGGAGAGATAATGCCGCCATTCCCTTGCCAAAGAATTCTACGAATTTGCCAACTACTCCATGCTCACGAAGTAATTCTACAATCCTTAATGTCATGTCTGTAGCGGTTACTCCAGGGTTTAGCGAACCTGTTAGACGGAATCCTACAACATCGGGTGAAAGCATGTAAATCGGCTGTCCAAGCATTACAGCCTCAGCCTCAATGCCTCCTACTCCCCAACCTAGAACTCCTAATCCATTGATCATGGTTGTGTGAGAATCCGTGCCGACCAGAGAGTCTGGTAGCCAAACACCATCCTCTTGGCGAGCAACTGTAGCAATCCACTCAAGGTTGACTTGGTGAACAATACCTCTTGAAGGAGGAACTGCTCGGAAGTTTTCCAATGATTGCTGGCCCCATTTTAAGAAAGTATAACGTTCCATATTTCTGTGATATTCAATGTCCAGATTGAGGCTTAATGCCTGAACATTCGCACCGGAAACATCGACTTGAACAGAATGGTCGATCACTAGATCAACCGGTACTTGTGGATTGACTTTCTCCGGATCTCCACCCATCTCTACCATCGCATCTCTTAGCGCTGCTAGATCAACAACAGCGGGAACTCCGGTGAAGTCTTGAAGAATTACTCTAGAAGGTCGGAAAGGTATCTCTCCTCGCTTGCCATTTGCAGTCCAACCAGCGATGTTGCGAACATCCTGTTCTGTGATTAGGAATCCATCGCAGTTCCTCAATGCGCCTTCCAATAACACACGAATCGAGTAAGGCAAAGAAGAGGTATCAAGACCTGATTCATCCAATGAATCGAGTGAATGATAGTGTCCACCAAGTGAAAATTCTCTCTTGGATGAAAAGGGGTCCGAGTCGCTCATAGAGCGACTGGGCAGGCCCAATCATATCAACATGCCTTCTTAGTGGACAATTCACCAAAATTGGTACCAAGGGGCGCCATCCTTGATTCCATCATCGGTAATCTTTACTGAAATCATGGTCACATCATTGACTGGCTTGTCACTTTGGCCGGTTGTTACCTGTGCAATTGCATCAATATGTTCTATGCCATCGGTAACGGTACCATAGACAGTATGACAAGAAACACCTTGCTGAGCACAATTTTTGTCAGCTTCTTCTCGACAGCCACCGGTTCCATCAGATACTTGATCACCGTCAAGCCAACATGGTGTAGAACCGCTAGGGACGATGTAAAATTGCGAACCATCGGTGTTTAGTCCAGCATGCGCAGCAGCTAATGAACCCGCTGAGTGACGCAACCCGTTGGTATGTTCGCCTGGAAGTGACCATTGATTTTGCTGGCAGGTATCTTCGGAGTATGCAACTCCTTCTGAGTTAGTGGTCATTCCATTGCAGTAACCATACCATTTAGCAGCATATCCTCCACCGCCACTGTTTAATTCAAAGTCGCCACCTTGAATCATAAATCCTTCAATGACTCTATGGAAAATCACACTGTTGTAGTTTCCATTTTCTGCATGAATAATGAAGTTCTCAACATGAATTGGAGCCTCGGCTCGATGCAGAGTTATGGTGATATTCTCATCATGGAATACTCCATTTCCATCAGTCCACGTTACTCTCATCACTGCTTCTCCATCTTCGAACTCGGATTGGGACTGGAAAAATTGAATTGCTGCAAGAATCAGAAGTAGTGCCGCTACCGCTGCAAAGAGACCTGCGGGAGTAGGCGTTCCATCATTGATTAAGCGAGGGAAAATTGTTTGTGAAATCCTCTTATCTTGCATTTCATTAAGCAATTGATTGTATTGTGCGTTAGATTGCTTGTCGCGAGGGTTCAATTTTACGGCATCGCGTAGTAAATTTGCAGCCTTTCTATAATCAGAATGTGAGTTGTTCTTGGTTGCTTTCATGTGCATTGCTTTACCTGCAATTCTCAGCGTAGTCGCCTCTTTTCCATCAGGATCAACCTTTCGTAATAGATCTAGTGCACCCTCGGTTTTACCTTTGTCGAGAAGTTTCTCTGCTTGCTTCCATGTATCGGCAATATCTTCGTCGGCCATGATGTTGCCGAACCCCCTTTTGGTTTTGAGGGCTGCCCTTGCGATATTTACGAACAACAACGGCAACACATTCAAAGGTCGTGGGCCAACGCAGGGGCTCAATGGACAAGCCCCCGTAGGGGGCGGGGACAAAGGGGATAACCCGAAATGGACAAAATTGTAAACGATTTTACCATCAACATCGCTACAGCAAATGGAACAGGTTCGCAATCTGCGAATCTTATCCTTTTACAGACTCTCTATGACATGGGGATTCCGGTAAGTGGAAAGAATTTATTCCCATCAAATATCTCTGGACTTCCCACTTGGTACATCGTTCGCCTATCTGATTTGGGCTATCAAGCGCCAGGCGATAGAACACATATTCAGGTATTGGTAAACCCAGCAACTTGGGACGAGGATCTTGCATCTCTAGAACCGGGAACAGTTGTGATTTGGAATACTGATTCAAAGATGGAGATGAATCGAGAAGATGTTATTTCTTATCCGGTTCCTATGACAAAAATTGCTCGCGGCTTGAATCCTAAACTCGCAAGAATGATTGCAAATGTAGTGTATGTTGGAGTTATTGCAGAAATGTTGGGGATGGATCAAGAGGTTCTAGAAGCATCGATTACAAAGCAATTCGGTGGTAAGGCTAGAGCTATCGAATTGAATTCAGAAGCAGCACGCTTAGGTCGTGCGTATTTTACTGAAGAGTTTACCAAATCCGACCCATATGTTGTTGAGGCAAGAGAAGTCGATGAAGGTGGATTCTTCGTTGAAGGAAATGAAGCGGTTGCGCTTGGTTCCATCTTCGGTGGCATTCAGATGTTATCTTGGTATCCGATTACTCCATCATCCAGCATAGCCGAAGGAATCATTGCTTGGTTACCTAAGTTGCGTACACAAGATGGAAAGGCCACCTATGCTGTTCTTCAGGCTGAGGACGAATTGGCTGCTGCTGGTATGGTGATTGGAGCAGGCTGGGCTGGAGCTCGTGGAATGACTGCTACATCTGGCCCGGGAATATCTCTAATGCAGGAATTCATTGGACTTTCTTACTTCGCTGAAGTTCCATCCGTATTCTGGGATGTCAACCGCGTAGGACCATCTACAGGCCTACCTACTCGAACTCAGCAAGGCGACCTAACCATGCTGTATGAGAGTAGCCATGGCGATACTCAACACATCGTATTCATTCCAGGTACTGTCGAAGAGTGCTTCGAGTTCGGCTGGAGAGTTTTCGATGCTGCAGAGAAATATCAAACTCCTGTATTCGGATTCTCAGACCTTGATTTGGGAATGAATCGCTGGGCATGCCATGGGTTCGAATACCCAACTGAATCTATGGACAGAGGAAAAGTTGTACTTACTAAGGAACAAATGGATTCGATTGAAAATTACGGTCGCTACCGAGATGTGGACGGAGATGGGATACCATACAGAACCTTGCCAGGGTCTGGTCTTGACCCAATTCTATACCGTGGTACTGGACATGATGAAGATGGAACTTATTCTGAGAAACCCGAGGTCTATCACAAATTAATGGAACGCCTAAAACGCAAGATTGAGGGTGCTAGAGATAACCTCCCTGCACCACTTATGCGAGAAGAGAAAGAACAAGATATTGGAATTGTGTTCTATGGTTCGATGGAGAATACAATTGTGGAAATCGATGATATCTTAGAAACTGAAACCGGTAAGAAAGTCAGCACACTCAGAGTCAGAGCACTCCCCCTTCACAGTGAAGTCCAAGCCTTTATCGAGAGACATAATACAATAATTATTCTTGAAATCAACCGTGATTCACAAATGTATGGAATCATGCGCAAAGAATACCCGAACCATCTGCTAGACAAGATGCACAGCGTTGCATATAGCGATGGTATGCCGCCTCGGGCTCGCTTGTATGCTGAGCGAATTATGGACGTACTAAAGGAGGTGGGCGCATGAGTGAGAAGCCTGCAAAAGCGATTAAACTCAATGTGATTAACGAGCCTAAAGATTCCTACACAGGAGGTAAATCCTCTCTGTGTCCTGGTTGTGGACACGACCAGATTTCTAGCGTGATTGTCAATTCCGCTTGGGAAAATGGAATCAAGCCTCACCGTATTGCAAAGATGAGCGGAATTGGCTGTTCTTCCAAGACCCCTGCTTACTACTTGGGTCAGTCTCATGGATTCAACACAGTTCACGGAAGAATGCCTTCAGTTACCACAGGTGCTAATGTTGTCAACAAGGATTTGACATATCTTGGCGTATCTGGTGACGGTGACTCTGCTTCGATTGGAATTGGACAATTGATTCACGCAATCAGGCGTAATGTCAACATGGTATACATCATTGAAAACAACGGTGTTTATGGTCTGACAAAGGGACAATATTCTGCTACTGCAGATTTGGGTTCAAAGAAGAAAAAGGGGGCAGCGAATGAGACTCAACCTATCGATTTGTGTGCTATGGCAATCAACCTTGGATGTTCGTTTGTCGCACGTTCTTTCAGTGGTTCAAAGAAACAATTGACAGCGATTATTAAGGCTGCTATTTCTCACAAAGGATTCGCATTAATCGATGTAATCAGTCCATGTGTAACCTTCAACAATAACGATGAATCTCTACGCTCTTATGGATATGTGAAAGATAACCAAGCCGAGTTACACTCTGTAGGATATATTCCGCACTTCTCTCCACTTGAACAGGTTGAAGTTCCAGCCGGTTCATTCAGAGACATAACCCTACACGATGGCTCAACCATGAGACTGGAAACCATTTCTGAAGACCATGATGTCTCTGATGCTGTAGCAGCACTAACCGCTCTACATAAGGCGGATGCAGACAAAAAGCACGTAATGGGATTGTTGTATTTCGATGGAGAGAAGCCTTCACTTGATGATGATCTAAACCTCCACGACACACCTCTATGTGAGATGGGAGAAGATTTCTTGCGGCCTTCTTCTGCTCAATTAGCTGATGTGATTTCAGCCCTCAGAGGCTGATTGCAAAATACCGTTGCTTTGAAGAATGGGTGGCCTGTGGCCTGCCCTACTAGTCTCTTAGTGTAGCGGTCCATCATGGTGGGTTCTGGTCCCGCCGACCTCGGTTCAAATCCGAGAGAGACTACCTTTACTGCTATCAACTACTAGCGATATTCTCTATGACCAGTAGTTTGCTTAGTTGTAATTTGCTCAAACTACTCGGTCCGAGAGAGACTACCTTTACTGCTATCAACTACTGGCATTTTTTCTCAATACAAAATGATAATGTGAAGAAGTCTCTAGGGTGTATCATGACCGAAGAAAACACCGATGATGGAGTCATTGCTGCTGCAGAGTTTAGTAGTGGTTTTGTCGCTTATGCATACATAATGACAAATGTAGTTTTGGCCATCACAATTGTTGGGCTTTTTGTCAATATACTGTGGATACCATTTGGCTGGATCGTTCATAAAAAGCAATTAGAAAATGCATCCTTGACCTTGACAAAAAATGGAATCAAAATTCGAAAGGGGTGGATATTCAAGGCACAACAGAACATACCTCTAGACAAACTCACTGACATCTCTATACACGAGGGGCCGATTCTCAACATGTGTAAAATTGTCAAAGTAGCAATTGAAACAGCAGGTGCAACGCCATTCCATCTAATCGGTCTCAAGAAATCAGTTGCAACACAGTTCCGTGACGTCGTAATGATGCAGCGTGATGCTTTGGCTACCCAGCACGCTTCCCATGCAAATATTAGTACAAGTGGCGCTGGTGTTACCTCCTCACAATCAAATGAGGTCTTAGTTGAAATTAGAGATATCCTTCATCAGATTAATGCTAACCTTTCTAAGCAAGAATAGTCGAATTTCATTTGATTGGTGAATAGTGTTTCAAAGGGTTTCAGTATATCCTTCGATTGTCCGTGATACAAGATCCCTTGTAAGGACTCGACTATGAGTTTAGTTTGGCCTGACGAACAATAATTAACTGATTTATAAAATTCGGAATATGAATCTTGAAGAAGCGGCCAACCTTGGAGAACTACTTGGAG
>CAZEXE010000069.1:0-7898 GCA_964516645.1 uncultured Candidatus Poseidoniales archaeon | reverse complement strand
TCAATCTCACGAATTGCAAGACGGAAATCATCCATTCTAACTTCCATCTTTTCAAGTACCTCAGGAGGAATTGTTTCTTCATCTAAATCAATTTCAGGGAGGTATCTACGAAGTGCTTTCATAGCAGATTCTCTGACTAGTGCGGCTAAGTCTGCACCAACGAATCCATACGAGTTTTCCAAAACCCAATCTACATCGAAATCATCAGCGATTGGCATTTGTCTAGTGTGAACATCAAGAATTTCTTTTCTTCCATCTCTGTCGGGTACTCCAATTTCGATTTCTCTGTCGAATCGACCAGGTCGTCTCAATGCAGGATCCATGGCATCTCTACGATTGGTAGCTCCAATCACGATGACATTGTCACGACCTTGCATACCATCCATTAGAGTCAGCATTTGCGCAACTACTCGGCGCTCAACTTCACCGCTGACATCTTCGCGTTTAGGACAGATAGAATCTATCTCATCAACGAAAACTATTGCAGGGGCGTTATTTGCTGCCTCATCGAAAATCTCACGAAGTTGTTTTTCAGATTCTCCATAATATTTTGAGATAATTTCTGGACCATTAATCGAAGTAAAATGAGCATTTGTTTCTGTAGCAACCGCCTTAGCAATCATCGTTTTTCCAGTACCAGGCGGGCCATGTAACAATACTCCTTTAGGAGGGTCGATACCCAAGCGGCGGAATAATTCAGGGTGCTTCAAAGGCAACTCGATCATTTCACGAACCTTGAGTAGTTGGCTTCCAATTCCTCCAATATCCTCGTATGTTATTCCTTGAGACTGTCCTACATCATCGTCATCTATCGCTTCATCTTTGATGACGATATCTGTGTCAGAATTAACTTGGACGATTCCTTTAGGAGTTGTTTGTAATACTGCGAAAGGCAATGCTTCTGCGAATAATGTCATTCCGGGAATGAATATTCTATCTCCAGCTACGACTGGCCTTTTGTTCAGACCTCTTCTAGCGAATCCTTCGATTCCTGGGCCGAATTTGACTTTTTGTTTGTTTGCCATTACTGGAGAGAGGACTAATTTTGTGCAAATCTTTGCGTCTACCTTTGAGACAGTAACTCTGTCACCAAGACTTACGCCTGCATTTTTCCTGATGATTCCATCTACTCTGATGATATCCATTTTCGCATCTTCGGGACGGCTTCTCCAATAGATTGCAGCAGTGGAGCGATTATCGCCCTTTATCTCGATAATATCTCCTGGCTTCAAGTCCAAATCGTTCTCTCCACTGATACGCGCTCTACCGTGACCTACGTCACTCGGTATTGCCTTTGAAACCTTCAACGAAATTGATTCAGAATCATCACCAGCCATGGTTTACCCCTCCGGATGTCCTATCTTCGCACTCGGTATCACTTTAATCCACGCATTTAATCATAAGGCAAGGATTCATGTTCTGTACCCCAAACGCAGGGCCATGACGCACGTTTTGGAAGCCGGCCTAGAGTTTATGGAAAGTAGCAATCCTGACAACCTTCCTAAGGTTAAAGGATACAATATCATCAATGGACAATTGACATCATCATCGGATGGTGTGACTTTCATCAGCAAGAATCCTGCAGTCCTTGCAGACGAATTGGGTGAATTCCCTCTGTCTACAAGAGACGACATTCACGATGCAATTGCAGCAGCACGCTCCGCTCTGTCTGACTGGGCTGCGACCCCTGCACCGACCCGAGGTCAAATTATTGGCAACATGGGTCGCTTATTGATGGAGTACAAAGATGATCTTGTTCGACTACAATCTCGTGAAATCGGTAAGACTCTGAAAGAGTGTGGCGGTGAAATCCAAGAAGCGATTGACACCTGTTTGTTCTTCCAATCTGAAGGTCGTCGTTTGTATGGGCAAACTGTTAATTCTGAATTACCAGACAAAGAATTGTTCACCTATCGACGCCCACTTGGAGTATGTGGAATCATCAATGCATGCAATTTCCCTTCTGCGGTCCCCTTCTGGAAGATGATTCCAGCAATAATCTGCGGTAACACATGTGTTTGGAAGTCTCCACAAGACTCGCCCCTACTGTCATTTGCTTTAGCACGAGTAATGCACCAAGCAGGATTACCAGATGGTGTAATCAACTTGGTTCACGGTAAGGGCAGTGGTGCTGGACAATACATTGTAGATGCAGTTGATGAGGGATTAATCAACAAGATTTCCTTTACTGGAAGTACAGAAGTCGGAAAGGCAATAGGCGAAGTTTGTGGAAGAAACTTGGTGTCTTGCAGTCTAGAATTAGGTGGCAAGAATCCATTGGTAGTTATGCCCTCTGCAGACATTGATAATGCGGTGGCTGGCGCTTATTGGGGTGGCTTTGGAACAGCAGGTCAACGCTGTACTAGTTTAGGTAACTTGATTCTTCACAAGGACATTTATGATGAATTCATGGAGAAATTCATGGCTAAGGTCAAGAGCACAAGAATTGGTGACTCTCTAAAGCACGATGATGTGTTGTATGGGCCAATGTTATCAGAGAAGTACGCTGTTGATTTCTTGAAAGGAATCGAAATGGTTGAGGCAGATGGTGCAATCAAATTATGGGGCCAAGGCAGAATCTCGACTGGGAATACTCCTGAGAATTTCCAAGGAACTCCAGAAGACGGGGTGTACATGTGGCCGCATGTTTATGCAGATGTTACCGAGGACATGAAATGCTTCCATGAGGAAGTTTTCGGCCCTGCAGTCACTGTGGTTAAGGCAGATGGTTTCGACCATGCTTTGCATCTTGCAAATGCATCTCCTTACGGCTTATCTAGTGCAATTTACACAAACGATCGCCTCGAAGCATACCGTTTCAAGACAGGAATCAAGGCCGGAATGACAGGAATCAACAATTCGACAACCGGTGCTGAAGCTCACCTTCCATTCGGTGGTGTAAAGGGTAGTGGTAACGGTACTAGAGAATCCGGAATCTGGGTTATTGAAGCATATTCATATTGGCACGCGGTTAACGATGAGTTGTCAGGAAAGTTACAACTTGCTCAGATGGATGTAGATGAAATAGAAATCGAAGAAGCAGAAATCGATTGGAAATCTTTGTCTTAACCAAGTATCAAAAGCCTAAACCATTTCGAAGCCTCATAGGGGCGAAATTATGGTTGAACCGAAGCATCTTCCAATGGATAGGGGATTGGGTAAAACCGAGAGAATCGACGCTTGGTGGAAATCACCAATGGCTATGGCGATTTACCTTGGATTAGCTATTGCATATGCAACATGGCGAGGCTTCATGGAAGCGGATTTCTGGATATTTAGTGACTTTGGGAATTCTGCAGGAGCTCAAACTATGGCGATTGAAGACAAGGGTAGCCATGTTCTCTCACCGCTTTTCTCACCGCTCATTATTCCAGGTGAAGACGGTCTAGGTTCATTTGTGCCAGAATATCTTTGGTGGATGAGCCCTGCAATGTTCATTCTGATTATCCCTGCAGGATTCAGAGGAACATGTTACTACTATCGTAAGGCCTACTACCGGTCTTTCTTTGCTAGTCCTGCTGCTTGTGCTGTGAGCACACCATTCGGTGATTACAAAGGAGAGACGAGGTTATTCATCTTCCAGAATTTGCATCGATATTTCATGTACCTCGCGCTGCTTTACATGTTCGTACTATCGTATGATCTTTGGATGGCCACTCAATTTCATCATAATGGAAATACTTCATTCGGTATTTCTGTTGGAACCTTAGTACTATTACTCAATGTAATTCTATTGGGTGGTTATACTCTGGGTTGCCATTCCTTCCGACACATGGTTGGTGGAATTCGCGACCGGTTCAGAAATGGTGGCGGTGCACTTGCTGAGGCTTGCTGGAATAGTTGTACCAAACTCAACAAGAATCACAACAAGTGGGCAATTTATTCATTGTTCTGGGTAATGTTTTCCGATTTCTATGTCTATGCTTGTACAGAAGGCTGGTGGAGCGACATCGTATTGTTTGGAGGGATCTGATTGAGCGAGGTTGAAAGTTACGACTACGATGTAATCGTAATTGGCGCTGGTGGAGCAGGCCTTAGAGCAGCAATCGAGGCTTCTCGCCAAGGCGCTAATACCGCTATTATCTGTAAATCATTACTCGGTAAAGCCCACACTGTAATGGCAGAAGGTGGAGCGGCTGCTGCGCTTGCAAATGCTGATGACCGTGATGGTTGGCAGACCCACTTCAAAGACACCATGAAGGGAGGAAAATACCTCAACAATTGGCGAATGGCTCAGATTCATGCACAAGAATCTGCAGATAGAATTCGAGAGTTAGAACAGTGGGGCGCTGTATTCGATAGAACACCTAGTGGCCTAATCAATCAGAGAAATTTCGGAGGTCACACCTATCCTCGGCTTGCTCATGTTGGTGATTCAACCGGGCTTGAGATTATTCGAACACTCCAAGAGAAGGGAATTCACTCTGGCGTTGATGTATACATGGAGTACACGGTAAGCCACCTGCTACAGGATGATGATGGTACCTGCATCGGTTGTGTTGCATACAACAGAGTTGATGGCTCGATGCATGCTTATTCAGCCAAGTCGATTGTCCTAGCAACTGGTGGCATCACCCGATGCTGGTCTGTATGCAGTGGTTCTTGGGAATACACTGGCGACGGGCATGCTCTTGCTTTGAATGCTGGAGCAGATTTAATCGACATGGAATTCGTACAATTCCATCCAACAGGAATGGTTTGGCCGCCATCGGTTAGAGGAATTCTCGTCACAGAAGGCGTTAGAGGAGAAGGAGGGGTCCTAAAGAATTCAGAAGGCAAGCGTTTCATGTTCGACAATGTTCCTGATATGTTCAAGGGAGACCATGCTGAAACCGAAGAGGAGGCAACAGAGTGGGTTCGACAAGTCGTAGCTGGAGAGAAGGCAAGTGTTCGCAGACCTCCTGAATTACTGACCAGAGACGTAGTTGCTAAAGCGATTAACAAGGAAGTTGCAGAAGGCCGTGGTTCAACCCACGGTGGCGCATATCTTGACATTGCTAATCAGCGAACTGCTGAGGAAATTATTGCTAAGTTGCCAAGCATGCACCATCAATTCATGGAATTAGCAGGTGTTGACATCACCAAGGAACCAATGGAAGTTGGACCAACCGCTCATTATGTGATGGGTGGAGTTAGAGTGGATGCAGAAACTCAGGAATCAACCGTATCTGGATTATACGCTGCAGGTGAAGTCGCAAGCGGATTGCATGGAGCAAACCGCCTTGGAGGAAACTCGCTATCCGATTTGATTGTATTCGGTAAGAGAGCTGGTGAACATGCAGCCAAGAGAGCGGCATCACTTGAGCAACCTACTCTTGATACTGCAGCGATTGAAACTGCAGTTGCAGAGAACCTAGCACCTCTTGTAAGAGAGAGTGGAGAGAACCCTGGAAAGGTGTATGATGAATTGCGTGAAATGATGCAACAGAAGGTTGGAATCATCCGTACTAAAGATGACCTTGAAAGCGCAATGATAGATCTAAAGGACTTCAAAAACCGTGTAACTATGACCTCCCCTGGCAGTTCAATGACCTACAACTCAGGATGGCATCAGGCTATTGACCTGAAGAATATGGTTGACATTTCTCATGCTTGTACTCTTGCAGCATTGACAAGAACCGAAAGCAGAGGGGGACATACACGTGACGATTTCCCTGTTCCCGATAAGGGAATGTGGAGTCATACTACTAACGTCATAAAGAAAGAGAATGGCGAAATCACAATCCATCAGGAGGACCTTGATCAGCCTCCTGAAGAACTTGAAAAATTGCTAGACCGTTCGAAGAAGGAGGCCTGAAAATGTCAAAAATCAATATGAAGGTCTTCCGTGGAGAAGAAGGAGAAGGAGAACTTGTAGATTACGAACTTGAACTCGATGAAGGAATGGTGCTCCTAGATACAATTCATCGCATCCAGCACGAACAAGATGCGGAACTAGCATGTCGCTGGAACTGTAAGGCTGGTAAGTGTGGTTCATGCAGTGCGGAAATCAACGGTAAGCCGCGTTTGATGTGCATGACTAGAATGGAGGATATCATTGAAGAGACTCCTGAAGACGAGGTCATCACTGTAAGGCCGATGAAGACCTTCCCACATGTGAAGGACTTGGTATCGGATGTATCTTGGAATTATGAGATGGCAGAAGCCGTTGCACCGATTAAGGGTCCAGAAGAGCCGGATTGGGTATTCAGTCAATTTGAGGCCAGCCGTGCTCAAGAATTCAGAATGTGCATCGAGTGTTTCATTTGTCAGGACACCTGTCATGTTCTGCGTGAGTATCGTAAGTTCGACGAATTCGGAGGACCAAGAACAATGGTTCGCCTAGCCAATTTCGAGATGCACCCAATGGACCAAGAGGATAGAATCCCTGAAGTCAAGGGCGAATTTGGAATCGGTTATTGTAACATTACCAAGTGTTGTACTGATGTTTGTCCTGCTGGAATCAATATCACCGACAATGCAATCATTCCTCTAAAGGAGAGGGTCGTAGACCGTTACTATGACCCAGTAAAGAGAATCTGGAGAGCCTTAACTGGTAAGAAAGTACGAATGTGAACGCGCCTCTTTCGCAGGGGTCTATCAGAACTCAAGGGAGATAGGTTCGCCCTTCGTGGATTTTAACATCCACGGAATCACCTTTCGGTTGGAGGCTAGCATTGTATCGGCCTTCAAAGAGTTCTTTAGCTAAAGCAGATTTGAAACTAGTTGTGGTTTTGTTCTGGCGTTTCCATTTTATCACGCCCTCAATTTGTTCATCTTTATCTAAGGCCACAACTAGTTTAGCACCAAGTTGCAAGCGAGTCCATTCGGCTTCTTTTTGGCTTCTAAGCGTCCGCAACCATTCAATATGTTCGTCTTTGATATTTTGTAACAGAGATTTTGTTGAATTGCTGAGGTTTGATGGAGTTGGCTTAGGCCCCATTGAATTCTTAGCTTGCTCTAGAGATGCAGACAGCGTAGCATCTAGTTCGTTGAGTTTTCTTCCTCCTGTAATGGTGAGACTGCCACTAAGTTTCGTAGTAGTCTCTTCACACTGGGCGATTTCTGTTGAATTTAATGTTGCTTTTAGTGCAGTGTTATCACAAACATCGTTGTAGGTTTTTAAAATTAAAGTGACGACATTTTCGATCCCATCTGCTGAACCAATCAATGCACGGATATTGTAATCGTGAATAGTGTGTTGAGCGCTAGCCAGAGTTAATTCTTCGTCTGCTATTTTGTATTGGTTATGCAGGGCTTGTTCTGCAGCGTTAGCAGATCTTATGGTCCCATTACTTGTCATTTCCTTTAGTTCCGCCCAGCGTTCTATGTTAGGCATGGCAGATGCCTGTTCTTTTTCCAACCGCTCAAGTAGGGGTTTAACCTCAGTAATTACTCTTTTTGAATCCATGTCAAACCATTCTCCAGCAATACGGTCGTAAGCGAAGTAGTGGTGAAGGAAATTTTCAGTGTAGTGCATCAATTGCAGATGGTGGTCATACTCTGAAACTTCTTTGCGGGGGTTTCCTGTTTGATGCTCACGTATACGTTCTGCCACTGTTCTCTTGGTTAGACCGAGTTTGACATAACGACCAATTGAGTTGTCAAGATAGTCCTCTTCCCGAATACAGTAAATCCAGCCAGGAATAAGTTTAGGTAGTTTTATGGCCATAATATACCGTAATTTTCCTCTAATTTAACTTTTTATTACTTGAGGGTATAGTGAAATGCACTGTACTTTAGAAGTGAAAATATTGTATTATTTACCTAATACAGAAATCGCATGGGTAGCGTCTAAAATGACCCACGTAAAGCCCATTCAAACATTAAGTCCGTTCGCATGGGTATTCGGATGAGCCCTCTGAAACTATCCGAATTAGATTATTCATCAGTCTGACAATAATCGTGTTCTTCGTCAC
>CAZEXE010000068.1:0-8172 GCA_964516645.1 uncultured Candidatus Poseidoniales archaeon | reverse complement strand
GAGACTACCTTCAGTTGTCCCCTGACGGGAATGATTCCTAATCAAGAACACAGTATCGTAGTGAACGATTCTAATGGAACGATTTACCAAGATTCAGCAACCTCCAGCGTCGAGGATGTTTTACCAGAGCCAGGTGGCACTAGCGGAGTATTATTCGCAATCGGTTCAATCATTCTCTCACTCATTGCATTGCTTTCATATGGTGCTTGGAAGGATAAGAAAAAGACTTCCTCAAGAGGTGCACACATCTACATTGCACCAGCATTGATGGCGCTTGCAGTGCTTACTTTCTATCCCGTATTCTACGGGTTCTACCTCTCAGTAACAGATGCGAATCAAACTAAACTGGGGGATGAGACATTCATTGGGCTTGCTAATTTCGTCGAGGTATTCACCTCAGAAGGATTCTTGACAGTCACCATTTTCACTTTGGTTTGGACTTTGTCAAACGTGATTGCACATATTGCAATCGGTTTATTCTTGGCAGTTCTTCTCAATGATCACAGATTGAAGGGCAGAGTAGGATACAGGACAATCATGCTCTTACCTTGGGCTATTCCTTCATACATCTCGGTTCTAATATGGCGAGGTATATTCCAGCCCGATGGATTACTGAATGATTTGCTTGGAACTGATTTGAATTTGCTAGCCGACCCAACCGGTGCTCAAATCGTGGTAATTTTGGTCAATATATGGCTTGGTGTGCCGTTTATGATGATGTCATTATCGGGTGCTTTACAGTCTATACCCCGTGAAATGTATGAGGCTGCAGAAGTGGACGGGGTGAATGATTGGGACCAATTTAGGCACCTTACTTTACCCAATTTGAAGAGCGCTTTAGTGCCACTTTCTTTGCTTGGATTTATCTGGACATTCAATATGTTCAATGTGATTTATCTGATGACTGATGGAGGGCCAAATCTGACCTATGGTCCAGGTTCAACTGATATTCTGATCACCTATGTCTATGATGTTGCATTTATCGATGGACAATACGGCCTAGCAGCAGCTTGGTCGGTGGTCATCTTTGCAATGCTGGTTGTCTTCTCTTGGCGCTACATGAAGCAAACCAATGCTACGGAGGCGGTGTCGTGAGCGGAGAGAGGACAATGCGCGACTGGTATGCTCCTTTGGAGATATACACGCTTTCAGCATGGTTGCGAGTCGTGGTTGTAGTAAACCTGTTTTTGCTTATCTTTGATTATTTGAGAGACGATGGCCTCGAGTATTCTCTTGTTGGAATCCTTCTGCTCGCTCTATTGGTCAAGAGCCTACCAGATGGTAGCAAATCTTGGCGCCGTGACACTTCACTAGTCTTGTCAGGCGCTATTGTAATGGTCGGTGTATTATCGGTGCTTGCTCAGCCGATTGGCTTTGTGATTTGGATGGAATCTTGGTTGATTATTCCGGGACTGATTTCCTTGTATTGGATCTCATCTCCACATGTCTCTATGTGGAATCGTGAGCAGATGGAACTAGCGAAAATAGAGAATGGATTGGCACGTAATAAGGAGCATTCAGCAGCGTATCAGCGCATTGGTAAGCATGTGATTTTGGCGCATTTCGCATTCATTGTATTGCTACCAGTCATTTGGATTATAGATATTTCATTATCACCAGGAAATGCGCTTGGCGGTAGCCTTGGTGATTCATTCACCACCGAGCATTATTCCAAGATTTTAGGTGGTGACCAATTCTGGATTTGGATGACAAATTCACTAATCGTATCTATTGGAACTACGATTGCTGGACTCGGTCTTGCCGTGCCAGCAGCATACGCGTTTAGCCGCTTCAAATTCAGCGGTAGAGACCCAGCAATGTTCTCTTTCTTACTGGTTCAAATGTTCCCTGGAATCATCATTTTGGTGCCTTATTTCATGGTGATGAAAACCCTTGGCCTACTCAATTCTCACCTTGGATTGATACTTGCTTACTCGGTGACAGCCCTTCCTTTGTGCGTGTGGATGCTCAAAGGATTCTTTGACACTGTACCACGAGAATTGGAAGAGGCTGCATTGCTAGATGGTTGTAGCAGATTTGAGATTTTCACCCGAATCATCCTACCTCTATCCTTGCCAGCAATTGCGGTAACCGCATTGTTCTCATTCCTAGCAGCATGGAATGAATTCCTGCTCGCTCTTACATTCAATACATCCAACGACATGTACACCTTGCCGGTTGGTCTAGCGTCGATGATTTCAGCAACCGGTCAATCTTGGGGCGATTTCGCAGCCGCCAGTATGTTGGTCAGTCTGCCGGTTGTAATCCTGTTTATCCTATTCCAGAAGTTCCTCATCGAGGGATTGTCAGCAGGAGGAGTCAAGGGGTGATTCTATGGTATCAGTAAGATATGAAAAAGTAACGAAGCGATATGACGATGGCACTGAAGCTGTCAAAGAACTAGACCTAGAGGTGTTGAATGGAGAATTCCTTGTTCTCTTGGGACCATCTGGCTGCGGTAAATCCACTACATTGCGGATGCTAGCCGGACTTGAAGACATCTCTGAAGGTGAGATCAAAATCGATGATGCACGAATCAACGATTTACCACCAGGTGCCCGCGGCCTAGGCATGGTATTCCAGTCATATGCACTGTATCCCCACATGAATATCGAAGATAACCTGTCATTCGGTCTAAGGCGAATGAAAGGCGAAGAGAAGTTACCAGAGGCTGAAATTCAGTCACGGGTTGATGAAATGGCGCAAATGCTTGGCCTATCTGAAGAATTGGCCAAGCGCCCTAAGGAATTGTCAGGAGGACAGAGACAGAGAGTTGCTCTTGGTCGTGCCCTAATCAAGCGTCCTAAGGTTCTCTTGATGGATGAACCACTATCCAATTTGGATGCCGAATTACGTCATCAAATGCGTGGAGAAATCCGCAGACTACACGAAGAGTTGGGTTGCACCACAATCTATGTCACTCACGACCAAATCGAAGCGATGACACTAGCAGATAGAATAGCGATTCTCGACAAAGGAGAATTGCAACAACATTGCCCACCAATGGAGGCTTACAATAACCCTGCAAACGACTTCGTCAAGGGATTCCTAGTCAAGCATCTAAACGATATCAAGGAGACCGCAGATACACTGTTCAAGGATTGATTGTGATGCGCAGAGCCATATTCCTAGTCGCTTTATTGTTGGCAATGAGCATTCCTAATGTTCAGGCTGATGATGACGAAGGAGTGTTATTCATCTGGACTGGAAGTGCAAGCACTGTAGAATTGATTGGAGAATGGGATTGGAATTCGACCACCACGCTCAGCGAATCAGAAGGAATATGGTATACAAATGTGCAATTAGATGCAGGCTTGTATTGTTACAAATTCATAGTTGATGGCAACTACATGTTCGACATGAATAATCCATATCGAGGTTATTGTGATGGTATTGAAAATTCAGTAGTCAGGGTTGGCCAAACTCCACAATTATCTCACTATGTCGCTGGCGATAGATTGGTTGTGTCAAGCGTTGAGAACCCAAACACGAATTACGACTTCACTTGGATTGAGGGAGTTTGGGAATTGGATTTGAGCCAATTACCTGATGGAAAACATAGCATAACCTTGGCTGCTGATGGAAAAGAATCTCTTGCGGTATTTTGGACAGGCCCTAATGCTGATTTCCAGTGGGAGGACGCTTTGATTTACATGGTGATGACAGATAGATTCGTCAATGGAAATACCAGCAACGACGGGCCTGCTACCGGTGCTGAGGCAGAAGCGGATTGGATGGGAGGCGACCTTGAGGGCGTAACTCAGATGATTGAATCGGGATACTTCACTGACTTGGGCATAAACGCCCTTTGGATTTCACCATTCAACACTAACCCATCCGGTTCCTACTTCGCTGCAGATGGCCAACACCAAGTTGCAGGTTATCACGGATATTGGCCGGTTGAGCCTCGCCAAGTCGATCCACGATTTGGTGGTGAAGCGGCTCTTGAAGAAATGGTTACAGCAGCTCATGGTGCAGGAATTAGAGTGATGGCCGACTTTGTTGTAAACCATGTACACGAAGACCATGTATATGCTCAAGAGCACCCAGAATGGTTCAATCAAGGCTGTATTTGTGGAACTAGTGAATGTGATTGGACTGAGCGCAGATTGGATTGTCTATTCATGGATTATATGCCCGACTTAGATTGGAAGAACCGTAATGCTAGCGAGCAGGTTATTGCAGATGCATTGTGGTGGGTTGAAACATTTGATTTGGATGGATTAAGAGTCGATGCGGTCAAGCATGTTGACGACCATGCGATTACCAACCTTGCAACAAGAATTAACGAAAGATTCGAGGCCACTGGAAACGATTTCTACCTCAAAGGTGAGACCGCTATGGGATGGTCAGGACATTCCCTAGAAGATAATGCGATTCAATATGAAACGATTAACCGCTATATCGGGGATGATGCCCTAGATGGACAGGCGGATTTCGTACTGTATCATGCGGTTGTCGACAATGTATTCACGACTGGAAATATGGATTACCAGCACCTAGATTACTGGACAAATCGCAGTCAAGACCAATATGTGGATGGAGCAATAATGGTGCCTTATCTTGGCAGCCACGACTCCTCAAGATTCACATCAAGAATCCACAACGATGGCACACAATGGAACCAGTGGGAAGAACAAACTAGGCCAGATACGCCTTCTGTTGAATCCTACCAAAGCGCCAAGCAAGGGATTGCTTGGCTGCTAACCACTCCTGGTGCTCCTATGTTGTACATGGGAGATGAGTTTGGCCAGCATGGAGGTGCAGACCCAGATAATCGCAGAATGCTGGATTTCAATCTGACCTCTGAGCAGCAAGACCTGCAAAATTTTACTTCCGAGATTGCAAACTTGCGTCTCGAGAATGAGGCTTTACGCAGAGGCGTCTACTCAACTTTCCATACTGAGCCCGACCTTCTTGCTTACGAGATGACCACCGATGAACAGAGCCTATTGGTAGTGCTTAATCGAGGGGCTCCAGCCCAATTAGAATCGTCTTATGACGAGGTTATTTTTGGTGATGCAACGCTATTTGATAATGCGCTTGCAATATCAAGAAATTCGGTTACAATCGTTGCCAAATCGGTAATTGAAGAGAATCAAACCGGCCAAGAAAACCAAACCGGTCAAGATACGAACAATACCACGAACCAAACCGATAATTCAACCGGAAACAACCAGTCAGAGGAAGGCCAAATGCAAACCTGTGAAGGATGCTGTGGAGATACATTCGAGGCCCCAATCTCTGAGTCATGTCCAGAGACTTCCTGTGCACCTTGTGATGAAGATGAAGAAGTTAGTTCAAGCACGATGAAATTGATTAGAAATTCGCTACTAGTGCTTGTTTCACTATTTGTTATTGTATTCATTCAAATGAGTCGTAAAAGCGGAGATAATCACTGATCATCCTCGCTCCGGTAAACCTTGCAGATGTGGCAATAGATGCCCGCATCAATTCACACCATTTGTCCGGGCCTTCATCCCAAGCAGGTAGAACTTCATTCTCAAGGACATCGAGCACATTCTGTGCATCACGCACATCATCTCTCTCATCTTCGGCCCCACCAATAGCCCAACCATTGACACCATGCTCACAGCCCTCTGGCCACCAACCGTCCAGAATACTACAATTTGGCACTCCGTTCATAGCCGCTTTCATTCCTGAAGTTCCAGATGCTTCAAGCGGACGAATCGGGTTGTTTAGCCAAATGTCCACGCCTCCGGTCATCGCCAAGCCTGTGGCCATAGAATAATCCTCAAGGAAGGCCACAGGGATGTCATCTACCAAGTCTTTAGCAGAAGCGAAAATCGACTTGATTAGTGCCTTTCCACCTTCATCACGAGGATGAGCTTTACCAGCGAATACGAATTGAATCCTTCCAGCACCAATTTCTCTCAAGCGTGCAAGGTCACTGAATACCAAGTTAGCACGCTTGTAGGTGGCAAACCTGCGAGCAAACCCGATTGTGAGTCGGTTTTTGTCAAGCCTGACTCCTGTGCTTGTCTGTACCAATTCTCTGAGTACCTTGCGGGCAACCCCTCTTGACTCGACCAAAGCCTCGTTGGGGATTTTACCTGCGTGTGCCAATTTGGTTGGATCTTCTCTCCAACCGGGTAATTGTTCATCGAATAATTCAGCCATCATCGGGCTAGTCCAGGTTAGGTGGTGAACACCGTTGGTAATAGGAGCAATATGGTGGTCGCCAAACATTGAGGATGCTACCCAGGCGTTTAGATTACTTACTGCATTGACAGGCCCTGAAAGGGCCACTGCAAGGTGAGACATTGAGATTCTGCGACCTTCTTCAGAGTCTCCTGCATCCTTCACAAGCCGCCTAGCATCACTAGGCAATAAGTCGCCAAGAACTTCCTCTACAGCCTCCCATTCAAACCGGTCATGGCCTGCTGGAACTGGGGTGTGGGTTGTGAACAAAACTCGCTTTGCTAATTCTTCACGAGTCCATCCTCGATTGAGCATCTCAAGCAGAGCAAATGTACAATGTCCTTCATTCAAATGCAATCCTTTGAACTCATAACCCAATTGTGCAAGGAGTCGAACACCACCTACTCCAAGCAAATACTCTTGACGGATTCTTACTGAATCATCTCCACCATACAAACGAGATCCAAGTCTGCGGTGTGCATCACTATTTTTGGGATGAAAAGTATCCAAGAAGTACACAGGAACTACGTGCCCTCCAATGCCTTTGATTTCCGCCTTCCAAACCCTTGCGGTCAACTCACCTCCATCCAAAGGTAATGAGATGTCAATGCCGGTATCACTGAGGTGATTAGCCGGGTCGATTTCGGCATAAGTCTCACTTTGGATTCCATCTTCATCCAAGTGCTGGCGCCCATATCCTTCACGATATAGCAGTGTGACTGCGACCAAAGGTAGGCTCGCATCTGCAGCACTTTTCACATGGTCGCCAGCTAAAACTCCCAGTCCGCCAGAATAGGTGTGGAGTTCAGACCACAGGCCAATTTCTGCGGTGAAGTAGCCTACGACTCCCATGCAGGCTTTGCTAAGGCATACAGGTTATCATTATGGCGTCTGTAAAAATCAAATCCAGACATCGTTTTCTGAAGTCAAATCGCTCTCTTCCTCACCAGTATTGACAACACCACAAGGCTCAACAAGCATGAGTTTGCATTCACTGGTTGCATACGGCTTGTGCATTACTCCCTTTGGAACAACATACAATTCTCCAGCATTCAATTCGACTTTACCATCTTCTAATTCGATTACCATAGAGCCTTCAATCACGATGAATACCTCATCGGTATCAGGGTGGTTATGCCAGATGAATTCGCCTTCAATTTTGACTAATTTGAATTGATAATCATTCATTTCAGCGATTACCTTAGGCGACCAGTGGTCTGAAAACTTCGACAATTTTTCTGAGAAATTTACTTTCTCCATGTGCGAGCCTAAGCGGTTCAATTACTTCCCCTTATCCAAAGACACACCGTGCAGTATGGCCGACCATATAGCAACCCGAAAATCCACTTTTACTTCTGCTTCTGCAAGCAGAAAAAGACGGACACACCAACCCAGTGTCCGAGATTTCGGCCGTCGCGTAGACGTATATAGTAAACCTGAGAAATCTGTATTGATGGCTAAGCAGAAACAAGCAGAAGAATGCGTTCTCTACGTTCGAGTATCAACAACTCGTCAAGCGGAGGATGGAGTGAGCATAGATGCTCAAATTGCCAAAGGAAAAGCTAACGCAGAATTTCGTAATTTACTGCTTCCTGATGAGAATATTTTCATTGATGACGGAGTGAGTGCCAAGGTGCCATTGTGGTCAAGACCTGCTGCTAAGCAGATGAAGGCGTTCATCCTCAAGCAGAAAATTAAGCACATTTTTGCTTACAGAATGGACCGATTATTTCGCAGCACCATCGATTGCCTTGCTACGGTAGAAGAATTAGATGAATTTGGCATAGGAATTCAATTCTGTGAATCAGGTGGACAGCCTCTTGATTTGTCTTCAGCAGTAGGTAGAATGCTCATCACAATATTGGCTGCTTTTGGTGAGATGGAACGGAATCTCATCAGCGAAAGAGTCTGTATGGCTCTGCAATATCTCAAGGATACAGGAAAGCGATTCACCTACGATAAATACGGTTGGGATGTGGATGAAGACAACAATTTCATTGAGAACGAAGA
>CAZEXE010000067.1:0-8411 GCA_964516645.1 uncultured Candidatus Poseidoniales archaeon | reverse complement strand
ACTGCGAGCCGCCATCAAATTAAACGTCCGCATTCCGTCAAACAGGGTGTTTTTTCAATGCTTATTCGGGCTTCTTGATTTTTGGAGGAGCGAGCACTCCAAACACGGTTGCGATCAACAATAATATTACTCCTGCAATGATGTAAATAGTGCCTTGACCAATCATAAACGAATCATCTTCTGAACTAGATGTTTCATCGATAGGAGCGCCAATAGCAACAACTTCAGAATCGACATTGTTTGTCTCATCAACCTCATCGATGTTAGTACCACGGTCAACTTCTACCTCGATTAGTAAACTATCATCACCATCAGGTGCTTGCATATCACATAATACTGAGCCCATTTGTCCAGGCTCAAGCAATTGAATTGTTCCAGTGCCAAATGACTGACCATCGGCCGAACATCTTACTCCAATCATAGTTGCACTTACCTGACCTGAATTCCGAACAAACACTTTCACTTCGAAGATATCTCCTGCTCTTACATCATCACTAATTCTAATTTCTTCGATGTATAATTCTGCCAAAGCCCGCACTTCTAAGTCGAGAATTCTCTCTACACAACTGGTTTCATCACAGGCGGTAATCAGAACTGAAGTAAATCCAGGTGTTGGTGCATTAACCCATATCTCTCTAGTTGACATGTCAACGGTTGCCCATGAACGGTTAGTTGTAACTACTAAATCTTCGTTAAATGTATCAGAATCACTCAATTCAAAGGAGATGCTGTGATCAAATCCATGTTCTACTGGTACCACTGATGGGAACTCATCTAGAACAGGTTTATCGTCAACTGCAGCGACATTAATTGTTGCGACCTCATTCCAGAAATTACCAGCAGAATCGGTGACACGGATTGTAATCTGTGCTGTGCCAGATGCCTCAGGGACTAGTTTCACTCTAACTTGCCCCTCAGTAAGGTCAATCTCTACAACATCTGTATTTGAATTCACGAATGTCACTACCAAGTTACTGACATCTGTTCTATCATCAGAACATCTTGACAATAGCGGGAGAATTAGACCTCCGCCATCTTCTTGTAAGTCATGCGAACCAATTAATGCACAAACAGGGTCTTCATCATATTCGATTGAATAGGCCCCAATGACATCAATACTATTGATTCTCAAACTCAGTGAGGAAGGAGAGCCATCATTGCCCCAATTGTACCAAGCTTTCACCTTTACTTCCAATTCTGTATCTGCAGAATCTAGAACGTGTCCAATCGGTATTTGGAAATCAAAAGCACCTATTGCAGTTCCATTGTTGTTGGCTACGGTTTGACCATTGACCATTAATGTCCAGCGAGTTGCATTTGCTACCATAGCGCTAGCATCTCCCAATATACTTCCTTGAACCCTCAGATGAGGGTCATTGATGTCAATCCAGGCTTTTGTCAGACATGTGTCTGTGATGCTAAATCTAAGTTGTAAGTCGCCAGAAACTACAGGAATTGTTCCTTCATCAATCATCACCCATGCGCCTTGATTATCCAAGTATTCCAATCCGATTGTTCCATTTTCTTCTGAGTGATCAAAGTGAATTCGACCCCACGATTGCTCAGCAGGTTTCTGGATAACATCTGTCGTCCAAACCCCGTTGTCCGAATCAAGGCCACAGGGGGCAATCGATACTGATTCCAATTGTCCCGTGGCTAAGTCCAAATCAATTAATGGCCACTCAGTAAACTGATTTATAGAACTTGCAATAACTCTCTCAGCACCATACCAAGGTGTCCGCATGGTTATTTTGAGACCCACTGCATCAACTTGCAACTGAGAGTCATCGGTTCCACCATTTGAAACATAATCCAAAGTCACTTCAATATTTGATAACTCATTCCAAGTCCAGTTATCATCATCAGTGATTTCAATAGTCCATCCATTATTCATGTAATACAAACCGCCTTGAGTATTACCCCAGGTTTTAACCAAATCGTGGACACCATTGTTGATTACAGAAAAACGTGTTTTATCTTGATGTAATGCTTCAGGGATGTTGAAGTGAACCACCAACTCAACACTTTCAATTGTATTACTACTTAATGAAGAAACATCGAATCCGTTTACAGTAATATCTGGTCCTGTTGAAAATTGATAAGCGCCATCTGGGGCGCCAATTGATGCATTCGAATTGGTTGGTGTTGAAGATGCCCAAACCGTTTGATGATCTAAGTGCTCTGGGAGAGATATTCCGAGAGTCATGTGGTCATCAGCAACCATACCGGAGACATACTGGCCATCTTCTGCTTTGTCTTCTTCTGTGAATGCCAGATGCTTCTTGAATTCCCATTGACTTGAATCCTCCATGCTGCCTTGTGGAAACATGTCGACAGAATTAGTAGAATGTACACTTCGTGCTTCAGTAATTCCAATTGGCATTACCAGCATCATCAGAACGAGCACGGTTAGGCGTCGCATAGTTCATGCTCACTTGTGATATACCTTGAATGGAACGGTGTTTCAAGTCACGAAAACTAACGGAATGAGATAAATACGGCTTGTCGGTGGCCTGAAACAACCGATGGCTGTGATGGTGTAGCGGTTAGCACGGTAGGTTGTGGTCCTGCCAGCCCGGGTTCAATTCCCGGTCACGGCCCCATTCTTGAGCCTCTGATTTAGTTCATAAAATCTCAATATTTGATTAGTATTCTCTCCGAAACTTCATAACTGCGTCAGAGTCCCTTGCTACTGGATGGGATGCATATGGTAGAGCGACAGCAGGTAGACTTAACAAGAAATTTTCTTGTTTCACTAATGGAAGAACAATTGGAAATACAACAACATGTTGTGGTTGATGTTACCAATCAACCTATTGTTCACAATGGCGATACATTACGCCATATGGCATCTAGAATTGTCGAGGAAGCTACTACAGTTAGTCACCGTGGTCTTGCTGAGGATGTATTGGCCAGAGCAGGAATTGACAATCATCTCCCTGCAGAACCTCAAGTCAAGTCGGGTCATCTTAAGCATGTAGGAAAGCGAGCAAGGAAAGTGGCTCGTAGTGAGCGTAAAATCAAGAGACGTCGTGCAGTAAGTAGAGCAAAATCGAGGCCGGCAGTTGGTAGCGAAAACCAACCACGTAGGCGTGCTCGAAAGGTTACGCTTTGAAACCGAACACAAAAAAGCAAACTCGTCTCCCGTCATCTGAGGGGATGACTATGGATATCGCTAATCCAAGCGACGAGCACCAGATGCTACGCGAAATGGTCCGTGACTTTGTGGCAGAATTTGTTGAACCACAAGCATTGGAATATGATCGTGATGAAAAGTTCAATCTAGAGTTATTGAGGTCTCTTGGTGATTTAGGGCTCCTTGGTTTAACAGCAAGTGAAGAATTTGGTGGAGCAGGACTTGATGCGGTTGCTACTGCAATTGTTCATGAAGAATTATCTGCTAGCGACCCAGGGTTTGCACTTGCTTATTTAGCACATTCAATGTTATTCGTAAATAATCTTGAATTCAATGGTAATGATTCTCAGCGTGCAAGAATTCTCCCCAAGGTGTGCTCTGGTGAGTGGATTGGGGCTATGGCAATGAGTGAGCCGGATGTTGGAACAGATGTCCTTGGCCTTTCTTCCACTGCGGTACAGAGGGACGATGGCTCTTGGGTACTAAATGGTCGAAAAATGTGGATTACCAATGGTTGTCTCGATGATGATGGAACTCCCGCAGATGTGGTTTGGGTCTATGCTAAAACTGGAACCAATGAGAAAGGCAAGGCGGAAATCTCCACATTTTTGGTAGAAAATGGAATGCCAGGTTATAGTGTTGGCCAGAAGATAATCGATAAGACTGGAATGCGAGCCTCAAATACCGCTGAATTGGTTTTCGAGGATTGTATTGTACCTGCCGAAAATTTGGTTGGAGGAGTTGGCGATTCAATGATTCATATGATGCGTAATTTGGAGTTAGAGCGTCTAACTCTTTCAGCTATGGCATTGGGTATAGCGAGGAGATCGCTTGCTGAAATGAACAAATATGCTACTGAGAGAGAAGCATTTGGTCGACAAATTCGTGACTTTGGACAAATGCAGCGGTATATTGGCGAATCATGGGCAAAGTATCGAGCTATGCGTGCCTATGTTTATGATACAGCCAACAATATGGGATTAGGAAATGCAGGCCAGAGGCTGGATAGTGATGGAGTCAAACTCTTTGCAACAACTGCAGCAAAAGAAATTGCAGATGCAGCGATTCAGGTAATGGGTGGTTACGGATATGTTGCAGAATATGTCGTCGAGAGACTTTGGAGAGATTCTAAGTTGCTTGAGATTGGTGGTGGCACAATTGAATCCCATCAGAAGAACATTACAAGGGATTTAGCAAAGACTCCAGAAGTTGTCAACGACTAAATTTCCTAATTAGTAGTGCTTATCACTTACAGTGATTACCGATTAACATGCTCAGAAAGTCATCAGTACCCTTGCTATTAGGGTCGCTGATTTTGTTGATGACTTTTTCAAGTGCGCTGGCCATGCCAAGAACTCATGTTACTCAAGCATCTGTAGAACCTCCTGCTTGGCCAGAAGGTAGTGCTGCATACGATAATATGGTTCAGATGGCTAATTTTGGTTATCGTAAAATCGATACTCAAGCTAATTTTGCTGCAAGAGATTGGATTGCGAGTGAATTAGAAGAAATGGGTTACGAAGTAGAGAGGCAATCATTTACGACTCAGGAATGCGACAACTGTGAAAACATCGTTGTTACCATAGAAGGGATTCTTGAGGATGAATGGATTGTTGCAGGTGCTCATCACGATGCGATTTGTTATTCTCCTCCACCACTGATCGGTCAAACCTACACTGGTTGCACAAGTTCGGGTGCATATGACGATGGCACAGGAAGCGGTTCTCTACTGGAACTGGCACGCACATTTTCTGAATGGAATCAAACTCCACTACATACCTGGAAACTGGCTTGGTGGGATTATGAAGAATGGCAGGGTTCCTCTTCTTCAGAAGGGGGTGGAATGGGTAGTTTACACTTTGTTACTGAACATATTCCACAGGACAAGAATGTCACTTACATCAATCTCGACATGTTCGGATTAAACTGGCCGGTTCCAACTCCATTAGCGAGCCAATTATCTGGATGTGATGAGGATTATTGGACACTGTATATGTTTACATCACCAGTAAATGATTGGTCATATTATGAGACACGAGGCCTAGAAGTCACAGATGAAATGCGACAAAAGGCTGAGTGGTTCCAGGACCACCTAAAACAGATTAATTCTGAATTGGATTTCCCCGAAGAATGGGTTAGTGTAATTGATGATACAAAAGGAAATTCAGACCATTACAATTTCATAATGCACAACCATACTGCAACATGGTTACGTGGGCAGCATCAGTACATTTTCGAAGAGGGAGATAGTTGTGAACAAACACCAAAACATTCCCAGAGCGATTCTGTAACTGTAATCAACACGATGGCAGGAGGCAGGAGTAATCTCGAATCAGGACTTCAAACAGGTCTAGATGTTGTTGCACATCTTGCGTGGAAGGATTGGAACCATTCCTCGTCTCCAATTGCGGAAGAGGATGAAGACTCTTCGAGTATGGCAGTAGGTAGTGGGGAAATATCATCAATTTTGTTTGCACCATGGTTCATCGCCATGTTTGTGCTTGTTGGATTCATCACAATCAGAAGAGATGAGTACCAACTGGGGTTGGTTCTAGAAGATGAGGAAGAAGAAGTACTGAGTCCAAGCGATGATTCTGAAGGAGAGACCTTAGTTGAGAGTTACCGGGCAAGAGTTCTAACCTTGTGTGCATTATATGTTGCTCAAGGAATTCCTTGGGGATTCATTACTGTCACCTTTGTCACTTATCTTGCGGCTGAAGGAGTAGCGGCAAAGGATTTGGCATTCTTATTGACCTTGGGAACTCTCCCATGGTCTCTAAAATTCCTTTGGGGCCCAGTAATAGATCGCTTCCAATATCGTCCAATGGGCCGAAGAAGACCTTGGATATTAATTGCCCAAACAGGTATGATTTTAGTTCTAACTTCAATGATTTTCATTTCAAGCCCAGCCAGTGATATTCAGGTTATTGCGATAATGTTCCTTGTTTACAATATCTTTACTTCACTACAAGATGTTAGTACTGATGCTCTTGCTGTAGATGTGCTAAAACCGCACGAGTTAGAGAAGGTTAACAGCTACATGTTTACCTCAAAAACATTAGGTGGAATGATTGGCGGTGCAGGGCTTGGTACGATTATTGGATATGTTGGAATTAAGGGTGCCATACTTATGCAAATTCCAATTTTATTGATCATTATCATGGTTCCTCTGTTCATGCGAGAAAGACCCGGTGAGAAGTTATTCCCTTGGAGTGAAGATGAATCTATTGAGTCTGATAAATCCGATGCAGAAAATCAAAGTTTCAAGGAGATTATTTCCAAGGTAAAGATTGCATTTTCTCTCAGGTCAACCCAACTAGGAATTATCTTGAGTCTTGTTTTGTCACTCTCCTTTTTCTTGATTCCAGTATTACCATTGCTATTCATTCGAGAATTGGGTTGGACCCAGGAGCAATTTAATGCAACCAAGGGTGGATTAATCTTAGTAATCACAATGCTTGCTTACATTGTGGGTGGACAACTCGGAAGGAAGTTTGGCGGCAAATCAGTAATCCTCTATGCCACTCTTGCTGGCGCACTTCTAACTGCAATCTGGGGCTTGACTGAGTCATGGTGGAGCAATAGTTTCTACATGGTGTCGATTTGGTCGATACGAACATTTGTTTTCGCAATGGTCAGTATCAATGTATTTTCATTGATGATGAGAATCACTTGGAGTGAAGTTGGTGGCACTCAGTTTACAGGATACATGGCGATGATGAATTTGTCTGCAATTATCGGGTACCAATTGACTTCCCCTCTTGCTAGTAGATTTGATTACCCAACATTGTTTTTGATTGCTGCAATTCTCGAAACATTGCTTATTATTGCGGCCTTGTTCATAGATCCAGATGAAACGCGACGGGAATTAGGCGATGAAAGGCCAGATCTTGCGCACGGCCTAGATTGATAGAAGATAGTCCTGGTCGGAATCGAACCGACGTCCCCGGGACCAAAACCCGAGATGATGGACCACTACACTACAGGACTGTGGTTGTCGAGCCGTGGCTAATTCACTTCAAGTTTGTTTCGCCTATAACTTTTCGAGCAGATACGATAAATTCAGTAAGGTCTAGGCCTTGAGCCTCTTCATAATTTCGTGCCATTAAGGCCATGTCTAACTTGTCAAGATACTTGACAAACTTTGCCTCATCTGTCAGTCCCTCTTCAAATTCTTTGAACAAGTCTAACCATTGCGGAGCCAACCTTTTCATTGCTGATAGTTCGTCCTCACTCTTAGTACTTGTATCATCATATGGAGTAAGGTCTCCAATTTCGATTTCAGGCAAATCATGAATTAAGCACATTTCCAATACTCGCATTTTGTCTAGATTATCCGGACACAGGTGCATTGCAAGAATCGACATACCCCAAGAATGTGCAGCTACACTTTCGGGAGAATTTACACCTGCTCTAACCCAGCCTTCTCGTAGTACATGCTTGAGGTGAAGCCATTCACGCATGGTAGGGGTACAATGTCTACCACTTTGAATCATCGCATTTAGCAATGATGTTAGAAGCCAATTATGATGAACGAGGAATGATTCGGACCGGTTATGAGCATCGCAAAGATGGCTGTACTGGGTGCAGGTCAAATGGGTAATGGTATCACACAAGTGGCTGCATGTGCAGGAATTGAAGTGGTAATGATCGACATTCAACAGGATTATGTTGACAAAGGTATTGCAACAATAGAGAAATCTCTAGCGAAACTTGTTTCAAAAGAAAGAATGACTCAGGATGATGCACATGCAGCCCGTGCTAGGATTAGTACTGCAATCGATAGGTCTGCATGTGCAGATGTGGATTTAGTAGTTGAAGCAGTTCCTGAAATATTGGACCTGAAACTATCAATATTCGCTGAACTCGATGAAGTTTGCAAACCCGACTGTATATTGGCAACCAATACATCTTCAATTTCAATCAGTGAAATTGCAGCAGCAACTTCAAGGCCAAACAAGGTCATTGGAATGCATTTCATGAATCCTGTTCCAATTATGAAATTGGTCGAAGTAATCAATGGTAAAGAAACTTCAAGCGAAGTGACGACTGCAGTGCTAGAGGCAGCAGAACGAATGGGCAAGATTCCTCTGATGTGTAATGATTCTCCGGGTTTCGTTTCCAACCGCATCCTATGCCCAATGATAAATGAAGCAATTCTTACCTTACAGGAAGGTGTTGCAGAGCCTGAAGCCATTGATGGAATAATGAAACTAGGAATGAACCATCCAATAGGTCCACTTGCATTGTCTGATTTGATTGGTAACGACACAGT
>CAZEXE010000066.1:0-8782 GCA_964516645.1 uncultured Candidatus Poseidoniales archaeon | reverse complement strand
CCTTTCTTTAGATTCTTCAGCAAGGAATTAGGAACCGAAAGGCGCTCAAAACCACCTTTCTTGAGAAGCCAATCTTCGCCCCTTCTCATGTACTGGGTAGTCATAGCAGACCACAATGCTGTGGAAAGACGGTCGGTTCTAGCAACACGCTCTACAAGTCCAGTTGCTCGGAATCTCTCAAGAATTCTACCAACTCTTGGTTTTGGTCCTTTCAAGGCTTTAGCAGCCTCGTCAATCGAAATTGGCGGACCCGAATTTAGCAACATTTCGAAGATTTTCACCGATAATGAATCCGCTACAATTTCCTTGCCAGGACGCTCACCAAGCAACCCAATATCTGCCATGAATCTAGATAATTCACTCTCACCCTCTTCAAGCGGACCCCATTCTTTGACTCTGAGTAGAGCACTTGGCTTACCGTCGGGGGGTAACTCGATTTTCATTGCAACCTTTTTGCCACGACTCCAAACCTCATCGAGCAACTCCAATCGCTGAGTATGGATAAGTTGCGAGCGAGATTTCATGTTTGAAATCGCTTTATTGATTGAGCCGCCGGTTAGGTAGTAGTTCTTCCATCCTTTACCGGAAGAAGTTGAGACTAATCCAGCGGATACCAGCCTAGCAAAATGATGATGAATTGCTGCAGGGGTTAAGCCCAAATCTTCAGCTAATTCACGGGTTTCATATCCCTTGCTTGAATCTTTGAATAGATGTTCTGACAGTATTCTGTGGATTGGAGAAAATGTACCATCGTCCGCAGCATTCTCACCTCTACGGCGATGAAGACAGAGTGTATCAATCATCCAAGAGATTAGTTTCTCTCTGTCTTTTTTGCTTGCGGGCAAAGGGATTTCATCCAACCGCAAGTCGAACATAGGGCTAACCGATTGCCGAGAGGCTTTGAACAATGCGCAACAAACGTCTCTTGAGAGACGATTACTGAATCAACGTCGCTCGTCGGACCACTCGTAATCAAGCGGTCTAGATGATTGCCATTCTTCTGCATCGATTAGATGAGGTGCCATTTCGAGACGATCTTCTCGCAAAATTCCACGGCGTCGCAATACTTTGACTGCGGAGTGAACGGTAGCCCTTGAGCGTCCGATTCTTCGTGCCAAGGACGCCTGTGAGCGTGGGATTCCGTTGATTCGGATATCGTCAATAATGGTTCTTTGAACAAGAGAAAGTCCAATTGGCATTTTTCTTGCTGCTTCAGATTCTCCAACATCCATTCCCCTTAGGACTTCAACTTGAGAAGGCGCTCCTGCGAAGTAGCAAGTTCTTCCATTTACCGAAATAATCGTAATCGCCTTTCGGCTAGTTAGGACATCTAGGTGGTGGCGCAGTGTTCCATTTGCAGCCGAGAGATTAGATTGCAACTCTCGGTAACAAAGTCCAGGATTTCTCTCAAGGGTTCTTAGGATTCTTTGCCGAAGAGGATGCTCGAAGTCACTGATTCTTGCTTTGACACCGCCACGTGTAAACATCAAGGAAGAAAGGCTTGAACCAATCCCCATGATTCCACCAGTGGCTCCAGCAATTCCCGCAGCAAGCCACGGACGCTGAGTTATCCACTGTTTTAGCAGTGCCATGTATTACTTTCAGCACTACTCACTTGTAATGGATTCGGTCTGTTGAATCATCTATTCAGACCTAACAGAACCATTGCGAATTTTGAGATGAGCAACTAAGGGAGACAGTAGTCTGCCACATGTTTCTCCGTGTTCAGAAAGAATGTATTCCACTCGAACAGGAGGGCCATCATCGACTTTGCGGATTACTAATTCTTCTTCGACCAAGAATCGTAATTTATCAGACAGGGTCCGACTCGAAATTCCAGCAAGCAAAGTCTTGAGTTGATTGAATCTTCTTGGTCCTGCAATGTATAGTGTTGAAAGAATTTCAATTGTCCAACGGCTGCCAAAAACGTTTAGCGCTTCAACAGCAGCATCTACTTCCCATTCTGTATTCCAAGGGCCGCCTCTGGAATGACTTGCTAACACATCTCTGATGTGTTTACCATTGGTGATAGTGCCCTGAACATGGCTCTCAATATCGGTTAATACAGAGGTTGGAAGAGATAATGGAGGGTCGGGCATAAATCGTCTAAGCGGTATCTATGATTAAACATAGTGTAAAACTAACACTATCAAGAGTTCTGATAAGTTGGCTTTCTTCCTTCAATAAGTGCGCTCAATCCTTCAAGCGCATCGTCGGTAGAGAATATTGCCTCTAGCCCTCCGAGTTCTTTGGAAAGACCATCTGCCAACTCGGTTTCACCAGCTACATCGATCAATTCACTAGCCATTCGCAAAGCGATAGGCGCTGTACGTGACAAAGATTTCATCTGCCTTGCAACAACCTTGTCTTCTAAATCAAATCCTTGAGGGCAACTTCCAGCAAGGATTGATTCAAGATTTTCATCACTGTAAAAAGCCTCAGCAAACAGTGCGACTTTGGAGTCAGGTTTTGCAGGCTTAGCAGGGTATTTGTTTGCAGGTTTACCAAGAGAATCAAGGGATGTGATTGTTGCATCAACTTCGGTGACATCAACCAAATTTGTTACTAGACCAAGGTCAGAAGCGGTCTTTGCATCCATGAAATTACCAGCAAGCACCGCCCAGCGAGCAATAGGTAATCCTGCGATTCGTGCAGGGCGCTGTGTTCCACCTAGACCTGGGAAAATACCGATACTAGTCTCAGGGAATCTAAACTGAGTTTTACGTGTTCCAATTCGGTAATCGCACGCGAGTGCTAGTTCTAATCCACCACCAAGAGCAAGCCCAGTTGTAAGTGCAATCGTGGTCTTACTCGACGATTCCAATTTGTCTTGAACAGTGTGCCCATGCGCTGTGAATTCGTATATATCAGGGAATGAGTCCGCTCTGATTTTGTCAACAAAGAATTTCACATCTGCCCCCGCAACGAATGCTTTTCCAGCACCATCTAGTACGATTGTCCTAACCGAATCATCAGCATTTGCCTTATCCAATGCATCTCCCAATTGTGCGACAACAGTTTCGTTTAGAGCATTCATTGCCTCTGGTCTATTGATGGTGATAGTTGCGATTCCGTCAGCGATTTGTAAGTCGACATAGTTGAAGGAGAAAGCGTCATTTCGCATCCAAATTTCAGGAACAGGGAAATTCGCCAATTCACAATAATCTTCAGCCACCGCTTTAGCATAATCAATTCCTAATCGATTAGCCAACTCGAAAGGACCTCTTGCCCACCGCAAGCCAACCTTTGCCCCTCGGTCTACATCCTCAAGTGAGCAAACATCCTCGTCTACAATTTGGCCAGCAACAGCGAAAACTTGGCCTAACAATCTGGTTTTGATCATCTCAGCAGCCTCTTCGCTACATTCGGTATCTTCACCGATTACCCATTGGTCTCCTGCCTCGACCATCTCGCGCAGATTTTCTGCACCAACATATCTTGGAGTTTCGAGTTGTTCAGCAAGATAATCAGTAGAATGTAATGCGATTGGTGGGCCGGTCAGATTCATCAAAGCAAATGGTCCCATTCCAATTCTGAATGCCTTCATTGCCACAGCATCGATAGCCGCAGCACTTGCAACACCTTCCTGTAATAGCAAACAAGCCTCATTTAGCCATGGAACGAAGAACCGGTTGACTACGAAACCGGGGCGGTCTTTACACAGGATTACTACCTTACCCAATCCACGACAGTATTGTACCGTTCTTGCGATTGTATCTTTTGAGGAATCCTCTCCAGGAATAACTTCCACCAGCCGATTTTTCGCAGGATGGTAGAAGAAATGCAATCCGACGAATCTGTCTGGGCGGCCCGAAGCATTTGCGAGTTCATTCACTGAAAGCGATGATGTGTTAGAAGCGAGAATAGTATTCTCTCCACACACTCCGTTTAGAGTATTGAAAACAGCAGTCTTGATGTCAAAATCTTCGAAAACAGCTTCGATGACCAAGTCGGTATCTGCAGCGGTATTTTCAGTTCCCACTACACCAGTGATTCTGCCTTTGATTTGTTCAACCTGTTCTGGCGAGAAGATTCTTCTTTCGACAGCCTCGGAAAGAAAATTTGCAATAATCGATTGACCACGCTCCACCCATTGAGCCTCTCTGTCCACCATCTGGACGTCAAACTCCTCTTGAGCGGTTTTCTGAGCGATTCCAGAACCCATGTTGCCGGCACCGATAATTGCCACACTCTGAACAGGTTGCATGTTACTTGCCAAATCAATCCCCTCCATGAAGTAAACGGGGCAAGGCTTCACCTCAAAAAAGTGAATCGTATGCTTCTTGATGACGCTTAGCCCACTTCTCCACGGAGAATTCTGCAGCCCTTGCTTTGACTTCAGAACTTTCATCTTTCAGCTCGGATATTGCTTTGCGCCATGCATCAATATCTTCGGGCGGAAGTATGTGGTGGCTTAGAGGAATCTCATTGTGTGCAGGGGCGTTAGCGACTAATGCTACTGTTCCTGCAGCATATGCTTCGAGCGGTGGAAGCCCGAAACCTTCTGCGATTGATGGGAATAATAGCGCATCAGCATGCTGTAAAGCAGCGATTAAATCGCTTTGTTCCAATTTACCTACCCAGTTGAGATTACATTCTTTCTTCTGTGCTAAAGCACACAAGTCACGCTTTGATTCAGGCGACGATTCTGCACCAATTTTGTGCAGTGTGACATCCATTCCTCCACATATGTTCACAGCAAATTCGACTCTTTTTCTAGGCTCCTCACTACCGATTACCAGCAAGTTCAATCCGTTGCTAAACCACGAGGGGCGTTCTGTTTCGATTTCATATTCTTGAAGATCGATTGCATGAGGTATCCAAGCAGTAGGAGTTCCGGGAAATCTCATCTCACATTCTTGCTGGGTATCCTTTGAGACACAAATTAGCAGATTTGCCCTTGCAAGACCGCTCTTGATTTTCTTGATATCTTTCTTACGAATCATCGATGGATTTTGGTCACCGATATCAACACCACTTCTTGTGCTAGGAAATAGATGAAACAAATCGTGTACCGTCACTACAGATTTACTCGATGAAGGAACCAAACCTGCTTGTTCTTGATCAGTGATGTGAACAATATCCGTTCCTTTTGCCTTATTGCTTACTTTGGAAGGCCCACTAAACCACCTTCTCCATAGTCTCTTAACAGGATTCTTACTCAAATTGTATTCATGCACATCTCCTAACTCATAACCCTCAATGATGCCCGATTGCAATCGTTGAGTTAGCGCGGAATGCGTACTACCTAGGCCTGAGTATGGTGACAATGCACCTCCTCTGGCTAGCATGACTTTACGCAAAATTATCCCTCATTGTACAATTCTTAGATGCTTAACTGATTCTGCAATACCAAGATCTTCAGGGAAAAGCATAGTCGCCTCAGGAATTGGGATGGGTATGATTTCTCTTCCTACCAAAGCAACTCTACTTGGCGGGGAATCATCCAGCAATTTTCTATCCGTCAATGGAGCTAATGCTTTTGAAAACTCTAGAATGTCTTCATGGAATGGCATATTTTCTGCAGTCAGGTTTTCTCTCGAGTTTCCAACGTGAACATATCCTTTACATTCAATCCAATCAGGGTCTGCGCGATTGTCTAAAGCAGCGTATTGCGGTATATGTTCAGAGTTCATATTTCGTCCCTTAATCAGGGTGTGTCTACAAACAATTCTTGTATCTAGGCTCGGGAGCAAATCGATGGTTTCCTCGAATTTGTCCCATGCTGCAGAATTCCATTTTGGCCTACATATTTCATCGAATACTTCCTTGTTGGGGGCATCTACTGAAACATATAATTGCGTAGGAAGAGTATCCAATTTCTCGATTACTTTTGGTAAAGTTCCATTTGTCACCAACATTGTTGTCATTCCATGAGAATGGCACAATTCCATGTATTCAGATAGACGTGTGTAAAGGGTCGGCTCTCCATTTAATGAGATTGCAACATGCTTGGGATTTTGTGCATCTAGGAATTTTTCTTTGGGAACTTTTGGGTTTCCGCCAAAACCAGAAATTAATCTTCTTTGAGCTTTCACCGAATCATACAACATCTCTAGTGGATCTTGGTCGGTTAGTTCAAGCGTATCCATATGTGGCTCTCTCCAACAGTATGAACACGCTAAATTACATTGGTCTACAACTGGAGACATCTGCATACAATTATGGCTTGCAATACCGTAGAAACGGCCTTTGTAACATTGGCGGTCTCTGAGCAATGATTCCTTTGTCCAATGGCAAATTTTGACTCCGCCATGTTCACCAACAATATGGTAACGTTGCTTTTGCAACTTCGCCTTCAATAGCGGGTCCATCGTCTATCGGACTAGTGCTGCTGATTTCAAACCCACGCTTATGAGGTAGTAGCGCTTCGGAGTATCTATGCAGGAATCTGAGGAGTCTTGGACACCACATTTACTCGGATTTATTCTGCCCATTGTCACTATTTTGGGAATCTATCAAGGTGGATGGTGGTGTTTCACCGGATTTGTTTACACCCTTGGTCTGTGTCCTTTCATCGATTATTTTGCCCCAGAACGAGTGCCGGTTCGAGGCAAGGTGTCAACAAAGCCTTGGAATGCACTCCTGTATCTGCACGGGCTATTCTATTATGCATCACTAGGAATTCTATTCTGGCGAGCAAACCTTGATGGATTTGGATTACCAGTTGTTTTGGGAGCACTCTCAGTTGGAATTGTTGGAGGGGTATCGGGAATAATCAATGCCCATGAAGCAGGGCACAGAAAGAAGGGTTCGATGATTTGGCGAGTGGCGCGACTTAATTTGTTCTTGGTGATGTACTTGCATTTCACCACCGAACACAACCATGGGCACCACCGAAATTATGCTACAAAAGTGGATCCAGCATCTTCTCCCGCAGGACGAGGTCTATGGACTCAAATAATCTTGACAATTCCTCAGCAATATAAATCGGCATGGAAGACTCATTCCGACAAAGGAAAAAATGGAATAAAGAATCCAATTCTTCACGGAACCATACTTCAGATAGCATTCTTGGTCGTATTGTGGAACATTTCAATCACCATCTTGTATGCGTTTTTGATTCAGGCTGCATTGGCAATAATATTGCTTGAGTTTGTGAATTATATGCAACATTATGGTTTGCGAAGAGAAGTTGATGAAAGGCATACTGAAATGCATTCATGGGAACATAGAGGCGTATGGTCGCGCTGGACACTACTCGAACTACCTCTGCATCCTGCTCACCACCTCAAAGCAAGCACTCCTATGTGGGATTTGAAAGGATACGAGAAGTCACCTCAATTACCAAGCGGGTATTATGTGTGCTTTTGGTTAGCGGTAATTCCTCCATTATGGAAATGGGTAATGGGCAAAAAGTTGGCCGAGTTGTCAAAAAATCAGTCTTGAAAACTTGCTATAATATGGTGTTTTATCAAACACTTAGTTTAAACAATACACCCAAAACGCATTATAGGGCCGGTTCCAAAAGTAAAGTGAGGGCAAATTATGGACCGCGAACTCGAAACCTGGATTGATGAAGTAATGACTAAGCAACAATACCGCAGCGGGATTTTTCCCGGAATTGGCTTCTTTCATTGGCTACGAAAAATGACATTTGGTAGCAAGTGAATATCAGTAAAGTTTGTTCATAGCAAACAGAATTTGATATAACAGAATTTCTCGCCCTCAATAAGGGGCGATATCATGCTCAGTATTTCTGGTCTGGCGAAGTCATTTGGCTCTGGCTCCAATAAACTCCATGTTCTAAAAGGCATAGAAATGGAGATTGAAAAAGGAGAAATGGTTGCCCTTATGGGTCCTTCTGGATGTGGTAAATCTACTCTGTTAAACATAATTGGTGGATTGTTGGCTGGTGATGCAGGAACAATTTCTCTAAATGGAAGGGAATACGGATTGAAGGGGCCTTCTAGCGTTGTTGATGTCCGTCGGGAACTAGTAGGTTGGATTTTCCAAGATTTCCACTTGCTGGATAATCTAAGTGCGTTAGACAATGTCGCAATCGCACTGGAACTCTCTGGAATGAATACTTCTGAAGCTGAGAAAGCAGCAATCAATGCTCTAGAAAAAGTTGGGCTTGGAGATAGAATGCACCACATCCCAGACCAACTTTCAGGTGGCCAACAGCAACGCGTTGCTATAGCTCGTGCAATCGCTGGCAATCGCCCGATATTGTTAGCCGATGAACCAACAGGAAATCTCGATATTGCAAGTGGCAAGGAAGTTATGGCTTTGTTCAAAGATCTCTGTCACGATGAAGAAAACCCAATTTCGATTTTGATGGTTACTCACGACCCGGACTTAGCATCTAATGCAGATAGGATGCTTTTGCTCAAGGATGGAATAACCAAGGCTTCCGATATTCGTTCTGCCTGGGGATTGGATGATGTGGATGGTGAGGAAGAATGAGCGAACAAGAACTCGAATTGTCTGATTCGGACTTCAGTGTAAATCGTTCTCGTCTAGCCAAAATTAGACACAAGATGATGGAATTACCCAGCCGCCTTCGATTGGCAGGTCAAGGGGCATGGAGAGGTAAAGAAAGAGGTCTTGCAGTAATTACAGGTGTCTTTCTTTCTTCATTAGTAATTACAACAGTTCTTGCATATGGGGTTGGATTATCACAACTTTTCTTTGAGGAATCATTGAAATCGGAACCTTTTGATGCTAAAATCGAATATGGGCGAACACCGGTTGTGAATGCTTCAGGTTGGTCGAACAACACTACTGTAATGACTAGTGTGTGTGATGAGTTATTGGAAGATTTTTCTGAGTTCAATGA
>CAZEXE010000065.1:4185-8903 GCA_964516645.1 uncultured Candidatus Poseidoniales archaeon | reverse complement strand
TTCACAGTGATCTTGGTGACGGCTTCATCAAAGCGGTTGATGGACGCACTCGTAGGGTAGTTGGGGCTGACCATGAATGTGGAGATAGTGATGTAATCAAAATCCACGCCAAATCATAGGGTACCCCTATTTTCAACCCCAATCTCAAATCCTACAAATGCTTTGAATCACTCTTAACAGAGGGCCCATTCATCATCTGGGCATCCATCACCATCATGCAGTGAATTCTGATTCGCATCACTGGAGTTATTGTTATCGTTACCGGATTCATCGTCCGCGGTTTCGTTCCCGTCGCTTTCCTCATCCTCACTGTCTTCTCTAAACTGCTTGGTGAACCATGCTGGTTCGTTGGAAGACATCGCGCCTTTGTAATCTTCATCGTGAACATTCCAGACCCCATCACCGTCGTGATCTTCAAATCGGTAATCTTCAGCATTAACCGCCTCCCAGAATGATTCCAAGAATGCTGTCCCAGGATTTGCACCACTGGCTGCGTCTAACACCATTTCAGCGGTTTCGTATAGCGAGGTGATAGTATCGTAAGTATCGGAATCCGCATCTGTTACACCAGTTCCCGTCACAACGAAGTTACCTTCACCGCATACAATGAGGAACCAAGCGATATACGATGTGGATTGCACATTTGAGAATCCTAGTAGAACATACACTCCTCTTTCTGTATCCTTGAATTCTTTTGAGTGCTCAATGTATTTTGGAATACATTCATGCTTCAGATTGAAAACAAAGGGACTCCCAAGATCAAGAATATCTGTACACCGATTGTAACCCCAATCGGTATTACATTGTGAATTGTAATTGCCTACGAACCCTGAATTATGTACAGGTGTTATCGTTGTGGTCGTTTGGCCATTATATTGGTTATTGTTATTCTTTGGTGCCTCTTTGGTCTCCTGAAGATCTTCAGTTACAACTTGAGTGTTAATTGCCCCATTGGCTGCCACAGTTGCCAGCAAGAGTACGCTGATTATTGTCGAAATTTTTTGCATCAATATTCTATTGTCTCTACGCGTATATCTACTGAAAAAGGGAAACCCCCGGGTACCCTTTGGTTAGGAATTATTCGTCGTAGTCTTCTCGGATGGCTTCCAATTCAATCATTGGTAGGAAATTGAAACTCATCTCCCCTTCACCGCCAGCAGGTTTTATCGATTGTAATTCACCATTTGCTAGGTATAGACTTGGGCCAGTGTCAAGCATGAATATCATTCCGAGTTTGTCTCTTGAATCTGCGGGAGTAGGGGCCTCCATTGTTGCACATTCACCAGTGCAACCATCAGCAATAGAGATGAAAACTCTACCTTGGTTATCGATATGCAGGTCGTTGAAATCCAGTAGGTTTCGGTTAGAGCCCCCCTGATCGCTTCTACAATCACCACTGTTCAAACAAATAGCTCCAACTTGTACAGGGTCACTAGTCAATCTTCGAGTATGGAATATCGGTTCCTCATCCAATGCGTTTAGGCTGAATGTGACATACAGGTGGTAGTGCACTCCGTTAGGTGCATAGTGGCCATTACCATTCCAAGGGTTCCCATCCAAATCTGATTCGTTGAGAAGAGATACATTTTCACTACCAAGATAGGTAACAGCAAATCTGCCAGGGTCTCCAGCATCGGTTTGAGGGAATGCGGTAGAAATTACTTCAGCCGGGCTAATACGGACACTTTCTTGGGTCCAAGATTCACCAGAATCTGTACTTCGCGCCAAGTAGATTCCTTCATCAGCGCCAGTCCAGACGTGATATGCATTGGATTCAGAATCAGTGGATACTTCTGAGTTTTTGCGAGGGTAAGGGGTGCCAACATCTTGCCCCATGTCTCTTTCAAACCAAGAGAAACCATTGTCCTTAGAGATGATTACAGTTGGAGTTTCAACACGAGGAGTAACGAAAACTGTACCGTCGGGGGCAGTCGTAATTGCTCCATGTAGCCCACCATTTGTTGTGGCTAATCCAACGATCAATCCACCAGTTTCGAATGTTGCTCCACCATCGAAACTTGTGTAACAGAAAATCCCTGCTAACTTGTTGTAGCAATAATACACGGCTGTGTCATATACTGCTTGACTTAACTGTCCAACGAGGCCATAACCACTAGTTGTCCAAGGTCCAGTTGCTAATTTGATGTGGTCATTGATTGGAGTTGTACCCGAATCGTGTGGATTTCCTAACCAAGTCTCTCCATCATTATCACTCCAGCAAATCCATGAAGTTTCTAGACCCATCATTTGGACATTGAAGATTCGGTCTGTAATCGGGTCAACCCAACCGTATGGGTCACTAGTAGTAGGAGCGCATTGTATGGGGTCTTGCTTTTCTTCCCATGTGCCTCCATAATCACAAGACCTCATCACTTTCTCAAAAGCGATGAAGAAAATACAGCCACTCGATGTGATTCCAATACTTGGTTCTGCAGCATCTTCACCAACACTGCTGGCAAAGAACGTCATGTTAATTGGAGGTACATCAATCGACGCACCGGTAGAATTGGTAACGAATATTGTAGGGTCATCAACTTGTATATCTTGTATTTCTTCCTTCAATTCCTCTTCAGTTGATAGCATTGAATACAGAATTGTAGATGACAATAATAGCAAAACAATTCCAAAAGCAATCGCCTGGATTTTGGTAAGCGGCCCTACCATTCCAGCAGGTTTTGCTAACAAGATGACATTATCATCCTCTACTAATTCAGCATCTTGAATTTCTTCATCAGACACTGGGATCACCTATTCTACGAATCAGTGGCCTTTTGGTCTCTCATAATCAGGCGTCAGTCTTGCCATTACAGCCATGTGTTTTGAAGAGAAAAAGAACATGTATAGCGGGAGTGTTAAGGTGCAAATTGCAAGCAGGATTAGTGTATACAACCCCCAAGGCTCCACACTTTTGAGGAAAACCATCCATGCAATCCACAATACAGAGAGCCACATTAGTGGCGACCAGCGGCGAGCTAGAGCAGAGAATCTTGCATTAGCAGTTGACTGGTCATAAAGCGAAGCGGCTTCTTCTTGAGTCACCAAACCCTTCTCAACACCACAGCGAACACAAACCTGTGCTTTAGGACCAATTCCGTGAATGAATTGCTCACGAGCGTAGGTGCTGTAACAGTGACGGCAGGTCGGCATGTAACTCCCCACCCACAGTCTACACTTCAACAATGCGCTACTCGACGCAAGAATTCAACCAGCACTTCCATGCCTCCATTAGACCCTATTGATTCAGGATGGAATTGAACTCCGTAAGTGTCTCCATCTCTGATTTCCATCGCTAGCGTTCCGGTTTCATCTTTTGCTGTAATCGAAACATCCCCTGCGCCTGAAAGAATTAGAGAGTTGTATCTAGTCATTACATGATTGCCCTGTCTAAGCAATCCTTCCCCATTGGCAATTACTGTTGAAGGAACTCCATGTACGGGACCTAATGGGCTTTCAATAAGCCTCATGCCTCTAGTCAACCCTATTGCTTGGTGACCTAAGCAGATACCCAATATTGGGATGTCCAATCTTGCTGCATGCATCGAGAGGGGTGAGATTTCAGGTCTACCGGGCCCTGGGCCAATTACGATTGCATCGTGTTCGAATTCTACAATATCTCCTCGGCCGTCAAATATTTCCACATTGCATCCAAGGGCACGTAATGCGTGAATAATATTGTGAGAAAAAGAATCCAAATTATCGATGAATGCTATGTTTAGACCGAATGTTTCCTCTGGCGTGAATGGTTGTTGTTCAAGGTAGAGAGGATAGATTCCCAACTCTCCTTTTGGAATCAATTTTGTATCGGGGTTTAGCCAACCACAGGCCCTTCTCAATGCAGCAGCTTTCCAAATAGCCTCTGCGACCTCTGCTTCTGGGTTGCTTTCGATAGTTATTCCACCGCCTGCAATTACAATCCCATGCCATCCTTCAGGAGTATATCTTGCTTCGAGAGTACGAATTAAGATATTCCATGTCGAATCGCCAGTATGTAGGTCAATCCATCCCATTGAGCCTGTCCAAAACGATCTCGGTTTTCTTTCGAGTTCATCTATTGCAGCACAAACTACGGTCTTTGGACAACCAGTGATACTTCCTCCAGGAAATAGCGCTTGTAATGCATCGATTCCATCCCTTTCTTCATCGAGAATTCCAGTGACTTGAGATACTAAATGTTGGACATTTGCATACGCCTCAACATCAAATCTGGATTGATGAACGCTACCTGGTTTTGCCACAATTCCCAAATCATTTCGCTCCAAATCAACCAGCATTCTGTGTTCCGCTCTCTCTTTCTTATCGTGGACTAAATCTCTTCTGAGTAGAGATTCTTGGTCAGCATCCGACCCTCGTGGTCTAGTTCCTTTAATCGGTGCTGTCATCACAGTACCATCTATGGTCTCAAGCAAAATTTCAGGCGATGATGATGCTAGGGCAAGACCAAGGTCGGCCGCTTCAATATAACCACTAAATGGGGCGGGGTTATTGGTTGCTAATCTATGGAAAACACAAGCAGGGTCTTCGCCCAAAGGACCTTGCCAAGTCCTGCCGAAGTTAAGTTGATACAATTCACCAGCAGTAATTGATTTCTTGATTTGTTGAACTATGTTTGCGTGTTCTTCATCACTGTGTGATGAGACCTCTCCATTCATTCGAATCGGTTCTGATAACTCTGGAAACCTTACCTCATCCTCTATCCATTCATCTACCAACCAAAGAAT
>CAZEXE010000065.1:0-4085 GCA_964516645.1 uncultured Candidatus Poseidoniales archaeon | reverse complement strand
CCTTTGGCGAACATGCTTCGCTTTGCTAGGTGAGATTTGGGGCCACCAGATAGGAACAAAATACGGTCTTCGCCTTGCGCTTCAAGGAGATTGTCAATCATCTCCATTCCTCTCCAAGCGCTTTAATGCAAATTTGTTGCAAACTATTGCTTCCGTCCCCAATATCAACATCATCGAGAACGGTAAGTCTAGCAACTCCCATGCCGGTTCCTAGGAGAACAAATTCCTTTGCGCGAGCTACTATCCTTTCATTCAAGCGACCTTCACTAATCACAAATCCAGCAGATTCAATCGCTGGTCTACACACCTCAAAAGTAACTGAATCAACCCCGCCAAATTCTGCACTGCTAATCCATACCAATCCATCCTCATCTAGGACTAAGGGCATTACTCTATCACCATCAACGATGCAGTATTCGTGAACGAGTAGTGCGACATCTGCGCCTTTGTTGAAAGTCTCAGAAGTAATTTCGCGATAAGCATCCCAATCTCCATGTTTAGTTCCGGTAACTTTGCGGGTCCATCTTGGTGCAGGTACAGTAATTCCTTCTGCATCCATATGGACTTCTTGATAGAACGGAATAGCATTGAACACAACTCCATTTTCATCGACTTGGATCCTCACCAAACCTTCCAATCCGGATGGGATTTCGAATTCAGGAATTGAAATTCCTAAAATTTCTGCATGTCGAGACAACCGGGCCAAGTGCAAATCGAGATGGAATAGGTGGCCATCTCTTGCTCTGACGGTGGTGAACACCGCACTCTTGGGGCCTTCCATCATGTAATCACAACAAGTCATCCAAGAAGGAGGTGTCTATTCCTCCTTGCGGTGGTTGCTGTTGCTGTGTTGGTTGTGACCAACGCTGAGGTTGCTGAGCAGGTTGGCTAGGTTGCTGAATTCTTTGAGCAGCAGCATAGATGTCATTTTGTTGAGTAGGCTGGATTGCAGGAGGTGGTGCAACAGGTGGTTTAGATTGGCCACCAAAGGTGCCAGCATCATCCCATCCGGCCCGCGCCTCAATTCCCCAAGTTGCTTCTTGTAATTCCCATTCTTTGTTTCGAGGCGGTTTGCCGCCTCCACTTCCTCTAAGAACCAAGATCAACAAGAATAGTGAAATTAGAATCATTCCAGCAAGAATCAAATTGTCTGTTGTCAACAACTCGCCTAAGTTCGTAGTCGAATCCTCATCATCTGAACCGCCATCTCCAGAACTGCCTGAAGAGTCGATAGGGCCAATTCTATGTGAATCAATGACCTTGCGATTATTCACATCGTCTTTGGCGGAAATTCCAATCCACCAAGCACTATCATTTCTCAAAGGTGAGAATGAATTTGGAGTAATCAAGAATGAGTTTGAGGTGCTGACAGTACCTACATCCGTTGCATCTGCAACATTACTGAATTCACTATCGGAAATGAATACCATGTAAGAACGCACACTTGGGTCATTGGTATGGTCCCAAGAAACCAGTATCGAGTCATCTAACCATTCTAGCGATATTCCATCGATATCAGGAAGGTAAGCGCCAACATCGTCAACCCCATCATCGATTGCAATTGCAGTTGAAGTGATTAGATTGTCAAGGTGTGCATTTCCAGACCAATCGACTGGGACAACAGCTACTGTAACAGGAGTGTTTGGAACAACTAGTGCATCGAATGCTAATATGTCGATTGTTAATGGCAAAGTAGGAGATCTATCTAGTGTAGCAACAGGTGCCTTCACCGTACCACTTGGGCCGACTGAAGTGAAGGTAAATGCTGCAGCATATACATCGTAATATGCAACATCACTTGCTTGTGATAACTCAAATTCTAGCATTACTGCTGTTCCGTCATCACCTGGCCTATCATAGAGGTTCAGGTTGACTAATCGGTCAGGCGGAGAATCATCTGCTAGATTGTCGATAGGAGTGACCATAGCAGTGTTCAAGTTGTCAAGATGAACATTGCCTTTGATGTCGTGAACTGTGACTGCCACATACAATTGAACATCAGGCATGATTTGTCCTGGTAAGGACGATGCCAAATCTTCACCACCGTATAATGCAGTATTTAGAGTGAGTTCTAGTGGACTTTTTGCGGTATTAATCCATTGTTTGTCCATCACGATACAACCGCAAATTCCAGGCTCAGTTCCTGCAATTTGCCAGAAATCAGTCAAGTCATCTAGGGGATGCTCAGCGACCCAAATCACATAGTAATCGAAATCATCTACTTCTGAAGGAGCCCAAGAGATATCTATTGCAGTACCGTCATCATCAGGGTGGTCCCAAGCATTCAATTCGCTGATTCTTTCAGGTTCAGTGGAACCGTCTATGTTGTTTACGAACGGAGTAACTTCGAGGATTGTTACATCGCCAGTGTCTCCATTTAGCCACTTATCGAATGCTACAGCTCCAATCCAGTATGTTTGACCATCGATTAGAGAATCTTCTCCTATCGAATCAATGATTGTCATATTTGTTTCACAATCAGGAACAATCGCAGCCTCTTCCATGTCATCTACATTTGAAGGTTGGAAAGATCCACCTTCTATGGCTACTGGGGCCATGTAAACAACGACATAAGCGCAGTCAGTAGCAACCGAATTTTCCCAGCCCATTTGGACCCTACCACCATCATCATTCGGGACATCTTCTGCCCAAACTCCAGAGAGTTTTGGTGGCGGTATTCCATCATCGATTCCACCGGTTGGAACAATAGGGCCAATCACGGTTGCATTCATGAGATCTTCTTGACCTGCTTCATCTACACAGGTGAAGGCTAACCAGTGAGGTTTACCTGCTTCTAGAGTGATTGTACTGACATTTCCTGCTTGAGGCATGAATTCAGTGTGTACGCTCATTCCTAGAGCGTCTGATATCTCAGTTGTAGAAGCATATACTCGAGTACTTGCCAAATCAAGGGCCTCACAACGAGCCCACTCTGCGTAAACCTCACCATCAACAGCTACTATGCCGCTGCCGGAAAGTGCAGTAGCCCATGCAGGAGGAACAGGCACTTCATCGGTTGGAGTGGCCGGTCCAAACGGACTAGAAGGAGTTCCAAATCTTCCATCATTATACTCGACAACAACAACTGCCCAATATTCTACACCATCTTGTAGAGGTTGTCCATCTATACTCGAAACATCAGTTTGTAGCCTAGAGTGCAAACTCACTGAAGCATCAGGAGCACGAGGCTGTAGGTCAGCAACAGTAGGTTGCGTAGCCCACGGGCCTTCGTTGAGGTAAACGAGGTATCTTGCGAAATCATCATCGTGAACCAGAGTCCAATTTGCTACCAAAGTTTGACCACCATCATCAGGCCTATCCCAAAGCGAGAGGCCCTGTACAGGAGTTTCAGTTCTGAACCAATCATAGGATAGTCTTACCCACATGCTTCCATTTGTAGGCGAGGTAACCGTAAGGGCCACGTGCCTTGTGCCATTGAGTAATATTCCGTTATCAACTGCATATTGCATACTGGTAACGAAGGTAGGATCGTTTGAGAGGTTTAGAGTAGCATTCCACTTCAAATCTACTAGTTTGGCCCAAGTTGCCGCTCCATCAACAGGTGATGAGAAAGTCAACGGAGCTGTTTGCATAGGAATACCATGCGCACTAGGAGTGCCATCTAGAGATAGTGTAACTGCATTTGCAGCATCAATGATAGAAACTTGCATTCCGGGGTGCGTGTAATTTGTCACATCTTGGAATTCTAATTGGAATCCAACTGAAAGTGGAACCGCTTTTCTCATCGACATGGAAGATACTTCAGCACCCGAATTCAAATCCCAAACTCTCAATCCATTTGCGGTTGAAACCGTGACATAGGAATTGGTAACAACACTTCCTCCACTTGTTTCAGAAGCAGAATATCTACCAATGATTGAGGCTCCATTGACTCCATTTTGAATGACAGTAGCACCATTTTCTCCAATTGCAATCAGGTATGTACCATCAGAGCGCATACTGTAAACCGGCCAATCTTCCATGGTGAATACGTTAGGGCCGGTGTTGAATTGTCCTGAACTTCTAATCCAGTTTACTAGAGGGCCAGTATCTGTTGCTATGTGGACTCCCCACATATCAGAGGT
>CAZEXE010000064.1:0-9015 GCA_964516645.1 uncultured Candidatus Poseidoniales archaeon | reverse complement strand
GGTGGGCTCGGCCAGAATTGAACTGGCGATCTTTGCCATGTCAAGGCAACGTCATAACCCCTAGACCACGAGCCCTCGTAATGTGCCACTGAGATGCGGTATATATCCGAATCGGTAAGGGTAATTCAAGATACAATCTTGGAAATTTTTCCAGTACAGCCATCTTGAGAACATAATCCCGCACATCGTGTACGCCCATTGCTCATAACAATCATCTTTCCATCCTTGATAGGACCGTATGTTTTGCATTTGAGACAGAATCCGCTAACTTCAGCCATGAGAAACAAACATGCCTGTATAATCTTAGTAATGAATCCTATGCTTTTTTACCAAGCTTGCAAAAAAACCAATTTTTACCCTAAAACCCCCCCATTCTGAGGGGGATTTTTCGATTTTTTGTAAATTCGACCGGAAAAACGCTATACTGCGCGGCATTGACCATATCTATGCTAAAAGCCGTGTCGCATAATCTATGTTATGCGACAACTAGGGGCTCTCCAAATCGAGGTTTTTTGCATCTAAGGCAAAAATCCCCACCAAAGGTGGCCCTCCAAGTAGAGATTCAATACCTCCGTCGCGAGAATCTAGTTCTTCTGCAACTCTTTTCGCACTTCGATGCCAAGATTCTTCATTTTCGTAAATTGCCTGTAGAAGAAACATTGGTTTACCATCCATCGATCTAGAAACCCAGGCTCTAATGCAACCATCAGTTCTCCTCCTCATCTCCTGCCTAGCCTCGAGCATACGCTCCAACCTAGCATCAACACCCTTGCGAGCTGAGCATACGACAGTTTCCATCCACAAACTCTTTTTTGATTTCATATTAATCACTTCTTAAAATGTGTTTAATGGAAAATCAATTCTCCCTCTAGCATGGTAGCTGCAAATGGAGAATGACCAGGTTGCAAACACCACCCTTCCCACCACGGGCCATCCACAATGTTGAGATTTGCAATTCCGCCTTCAATGATCTGCCCATGAACTAGACCAGAAGGGTGAGGAGTTGTTTCTGCTGAATTTCTAGTACATGCTGCTAGAGTAGTAATTGGTGATATTTCATTACGTTGCACCAAAACAGAAGCGATGAAAGGAAGACTTAGTGTCCGGCAATTAGGATTGAAATCGGTTGCAATCGACCATACCCACTCATTCTCGATACATTTCTTGAAGGGCGGATATTCAGCACCCATGGAATATGGTGTGCCTGGTAGGAAGCCAGTATTGACTCCCGCATTACACATGGAAATTCTGGCTTCATCATTGGTGTAATGTGCATGGTCAGCAGTTTGAACACGCATCTCTGCAGCTAGTTCTCCACCTCCTCCGTCTTCAAACTCATCAATATGCAATCGAAGGTCTAATCCACCTTCTCTGCTCGCTTTCAATACCTCCTCAGTCTGCTCAATATTGAACCAACCTGGCTCGCAAAAAACGTCAGCGCTGCGAGCGATTCCCTGCTCAATTATAGCCGGTAATTGCTCAGACAATATTTCTTCAAAATATGAATCAATCGTGTTCCCGGGTGGTGCAGCGTGTGCACCAAGCCATGTCAAATCAAGTGAAGGTAAGCGTTCTATTGCACTGAGACCTTCAGCAATAGAAAGTAAACGTAATTCAGTTTCAGTATCAAGCCCATAGCCTGACTTTGCCTCCAAATGTGTAGTTCCATTACGAAGTGCTTCTCGCATTCTTTCTATTCCCAAATGTGCTAATTGCGAGTCAGTGGACCGTCTAGTAGGCTCAACTGTTGCAGCAATTCCCCCACCTCGCTGGGCAATCTCACGATAAGATAGCCCCTTTTGTCGCCATGAAACTTCTCGGCTACGGTCACCTGACCAAAGCAGATGGGTATGAGCATCAACCAATCCCGGAATTATCGCTTTTCCCTCAAGGTCGAGAACTTCTGCACCTGAAAATTCTGAAAGAAGTTCATCGGATAATCCAATCTTTTTGATAACATGATCCTCAACCAAAATAGCCATCCCAGAATCAGTTACATATGCAGATTCATCCTCAACATTTCCAGTAATTGGTCCGATACCCGCAAGATGAGCGATGGGACCCGCATTGGATAATAGCCTCTGCATCATTTGATGCAGAGTAAAACCGTTAGATAGTATATCCGACAGGGTTTACCATGGCAGGAGAGTGGACACTAGGTATCGAATCGACCGCTCATACCTTTTCATTTGGTCTAGTAGATGGTGAGGGCAAGCCTAGACCATCTGCATCTGATACCATCAGACCGACAGAGGGTGGAATTCACCCTAGAGAGGCAGCTGACCATCATGTTGAATTATCGACTTCACTGTTTTCTAGAATTCTTTCAGACAATGGTTTAACCCCCGCTGACATAGGTGCGATTGCATATTCACAGGGCCCTGGAATGGGCGCTTGTTTGCGTACCGGAGCTGCTGCTGCTCGAGCAATTTCAACACATTTAGGAGTCCCATTAATCGGTGTTAATCACTGCGTTGCACACATAGAAATTGGCCGTGAGCAATGTGGTTGCGATGACCCTATTCTTCTATATGTTAGTGGTGGGAACACGCAAGTCATTGCCCGTCTTGACGGAAGATATCGAGTTCTTGGTGAGACACTTGATATTGGCATTGGCAATATGTTAGACAAATTTGCGAGAAATCATGGAATACCGTTCCCCGGAGGACCAGTTATCGAAAAGAAGGCCTTAGAGTGGCTTGAAGATAATCCAAATCCATCTCTCGCAGGCCTTGAGTTGCCATATGCAGTCCATGGAATGGACTTGGCATTCTCAGGTATAATGAGTGCAGCAAATAAATTGGTTAGAGACGGCAAACCATTTGGGGCCGTATGCTGGAGTCTACAAGAGCATGCCTTCGCGGCTTGTATAGAAGTTGCAGAAAGGGCCTTAGCGCATACAGGGAAGACTGAAATTTTGCTCGGTGGAGGCGTTGCTTGCAATCAAAGAATGAGGGACATGTCAACAATAATGTGTGTAGAACGTGATGCTAGCAGCCACTGCCCACCTCGAATGTACTGTATAGATAATGGCACGATGATTGCAAGACTAGGGTGGCTTGAACTAAATCACGGCCGAACAACATCACTGATTCAATCTGGAATTGATCAAGAATTACGCACTGACCAAACTCCTATTTCGTGGCCTTGAGCGGATGCCAAGGGTTATGAGAGTCCGAGAAGCCGCAACATTATGAACGGGCGAAGACGCAAGGATGAACCATTCAATCCTTTTGCACCAAATGCTGGTCAAAAAGCTCGTGACAGAAAAGAAAAATCTCAACGCCAACAACCTAGGCAGAGGGCCCCTGAGCCAAAGAAACCTGCTAATGATTTGGCAGCAAAGCAAAAGGCAGCAATGGAAGCACTCAGAAAAAGGCGAGAAATTGAAAATGTTCCAAAAACAGAACCCGTGAAAGTAGATGATACTAAGACAAAGCACCAACCTTCACCACAACCTAAACCGGCTCCAAAAACAGAAATTAAAAAGCCTGAAAATCGTGAGGATAGACTAGCAAGTCTACGTGCAAAATCTGCAGCAACCGCACAATTTGCTAAAGATGCACAGGATGCAAAAAAGGATGGCGGAAAGGAAGTTACACCTGAGGATACCATTGCTGTGGAAGTCGATGATGGGCTCTTAGAAACTGCTAAAGTGGACCTTGAAGTCACAATTCCAGAAAATAAAAGAAATGTCACTACAAATGTGTTCAAGACTATCAAGACAGAGGTAACTAAGGTCGATAAAAGGCCGAAGCGTCGTCGACCAGCAGATAAGCGAGGCGGTGGCAGGCAACCTCAGTCAAAGAAATTGGACAGAAGAAAATACCTTGAGTACAAGTATGCTGCAAGGGAATTGCTTGAAAATGACTTGATTAGTGAAGAGCATCGCTCCAATATTCTTGGCCAAATTTGGGCAAAAGGTGAGCGCTCAGGCGTAGATGATGCAATTGAGTTCATCAATCAAAAAGAAGCAGAGCTAATTATTCCTGAAGATGTTGCTGAAGCATTCAGGAAGATGGTGAAAAAATATACGACAAAGAGATGATTATTATGTCAGAAATAGCAGAAAATAAAGTAGCAAGCGTTCATTACACAGGCACATTGCCTGATACAGGCGAAGTATTCGACTCGAGTGAGGGGAGAGATCCACTCACGTTTCTTGTTGGGCACAAAAATATGATTCCTGGATTTGAAAGAGAAATGATGGGGGCTAAAGTCGGAGATAAAGTCGAATTTACTCTATCGGCAGAAGATGCATACGGCTCTCACAATCCTGCTGCTATCCAAAAGGTTCCATTGGAAATGTTTGGAGAAATCACTCCTGAGGTTGGCATGACTCTAATGAGTGACATGGGGCCATTCAGAGTTTCTGAAGTGACTGAAAATGAAATCACTGTCGATTTTAACCACGCTCTAGCCGGTAAATCACTGACATTTAATGTCGAAGTTGTCGAGGTTCGAGATGCTACTGATGAAGAAATTGCGCATGGACATGCTCATGGGCCCGGCGGTCATCACCACCATTGAGGGGACTAACTAATGAGCGGCCAGCGTAAAGAGGACTGGCGGACACTCGGTGGAATCGAGGTCCCAAAAATTTCAGGACCTGATGAGTCTGGAAAGCCGCCCTATACACGTGGAATTCATGACGCAATGTACCGTTCACGTTTGTGGACAATGCGACAATATGCTGGATTTAGTAGTGCTGAAGAAACCAATGAGCGTTTCAAAATGTTGTTAGAAAGAGGTCAGAAGGGGCTATCTGTAGCGTTTGATTTACCAACACAACTGGGCCTTGATGCCGACGATGAATTGAGCGAGGGAGAAGTTGGCAAGGTTGGTGTTTCTATATCATGCCTTGATGATATGCGAATTCTACTATCGGGAATCCCTCTAGACAAGGTCTCGACATCGATGACAATTAATGCTCCAGCAATGATTTTACTCGCAATGTACGTTGTAGTAGCAGAAGAAAATGGAATTTCACAAGATAAAATTCGTGGAACTATCCAAAATGATATTCTAAAGGAATATATCGCTCGTGGCACTCATATTTTCCCTCCTGAGCAATCAATGCGTCTAATCACGGACATTTTCAAGTACTGCGCCAAGGAAATCCCTCAGTGGAACACCATCTCAATTTCTGGTTATCACATTAGAGAGGCTGGTTCTACTGCAATTCAAGAAGTCGCATTCACAATTGCAAATGCTCTTGCTTATGTTGAGGCTGCAATCGAGGCTGGCCTGGATATCGATACATTTGCACCTCGAATATCCTTCTTTTTCAACTGCCATAATGACTTCTTTGAAGAGGCTAGTAAGTTTAGGGCTGCTAGAAAATTGTGGCATGATCTGATTACTGAAAGATACAATCCATCAAACCCAAAAAGTGCAATGTTACGATTCCATACTCAGGTAGCAGGAGTATCTCTAACAGCACAACAGCCATTGAATAATATTGCAAGAGTAACCATTCAAGCATTAGCAGCGGTATGTGGTGGAACGCAAAGCCTACACACAAACTCGTACGATGAAGCACTGGGACTACCTACTGAGGAAAGTGCAACTGTTGCATTACGAACTCAGCAAATTATTGCTGAGGAAAGTGGTGCTGCTAATGTTGTCGACCCACTTGGAGGTTCCCACTTCGTAGAAATGCTGACTGACGAGATTTATCAGAAATCAAAAGCGAAAATTCTCGAGATTGAGAGACTTGGAGGGGCTATGAAAGCTATTGAAGCAGGTTTTCAACAGCGTGAAATTCACGAGTCAGCATGGACTCATCTCACTCAAGTTGAATCTGGAGAAAGGAAAATTGTGGGCCTAAATCATGGTGTTTTGGAAGAAGAAGACATGCCTCCATTACTGAAACCTGACCCAGAACTTGGAAATAAGCAAAAAGAAAAATTGTCAAAAATGAGATCGCTACGTGATAATGATAATGTTAGTGGCGCACTTGAATCAATTCGCGCTGCTGCAGCAGGTGACGAGAATCTATTTCCATTAGTGATTGATGCTTTACGGAAGGACTGCAGTCTGGGAGAAATAATTTCAGCCATGAAGAAAGAGTTTGGAACTTACATGGCTCCAAGTGGGTTTTAGGTGATAACATGAAGATATATTTGGACCACATAGGAATTGCCTGTGAAAATTTAGATGATGCTTCGAATTTTTGGAACTTGATTGGCCTTATTCAAGGTGAGGATGAATTGGTTGAGGACCAAGGAGTCATAACTAGATTTTTTGCAACGAGTGAAAATGACCCAAATACGCCACGGATTGAACTTCTTGAAGCAACTGGCGCTGACACTCCGATTGGCAAATTCCTTGCTAATAGAGGGCCAGGTGTACAACAGGTTTGTTTTAGGGTTGAAAATTTAGAAGAAATGATTGCAGTACTAATTCGAAATGGAATTCAAATGATCGATAACAAACCAAGAACAGGTGCTCATAATTCCTTGATTGCTTTTGTTCACCCAAAAAGTACTGGTGGAGTGTTGGTTGAATTATCACAGAAATGACATCCAATCAAAGCACTGATAACTTAATCGCATTAGCCCCAATCATGCGAACCTGCCTAGACCTTCTAATCGCACAACCTCATGTAGATGGCCCCCGAGTAAAAACTGAGTCGGAGTTTGTAGCAACTCGATTAGAAATTTGTAGGCATGAAGGTATTATCACCAACGACGCTTTTCTAGACGCAGGTGCAATCCAAGGTGCATTAGAAATGATTGCTAACCATATCGAGATGGGAGTTCCCCAGACGGAAATTCACGATTTAATTCGACAGCAGGTTGACAGAGCCGAAAGATTGGAGCAAAAGCACCCTGGACTAGACAATGCTGTTGAAGCAGGACGTTGAGCGATTAGTATGAGCGAAACTCTTCTCACCCTCACTGGCGTGGCAAAGAGTTTCAAAGAAATTGACGCATTGGTTCACGTAGATCTTGAAATCAACTCAGGACAAGTAATAGGGCTTGTTGGAGGAAATGGTGCTGGGAAAACCACACTGCTCAGACTTATGGCCGGTGTTATGGAACCTTCTAAGGGCTCAATTCTATTTCAGAACAAACCTGTGTCATCTATGCGAACCAGACTTGGAGTTGTACCCGAATCTACCGGATTATATTCTCGACTTACCGCTTGGGAGAACATTCGTTACCACTCACGGATGTATGGAATAGCAGACGATGTTGCGTGGAATAGAGTCATATATTTCGCTAAAATGTTGGACATTACAGATGCGTTATCTAGGCATACCAAAGGTTTCAGCCGTGGAATGCGTCAAAAGACTGCATTACTTCGAGCCCTAGCACATGGTCCTGAAATTTTACTTCTTGACGAACCTACTGCCGGACTGGATGTAACGAGTGCGAGAACAGTACGTAGTCTAGTTGGACAACTACGTGATGAGGGAGGCACTGTGATTTACAGCACTCATCATCTAGCTGAGGCACAGCAAGTTTGTGACCGAATAATAATCGTGCATAATGGAACAATAAGGGCGGATGGCTCGCCCGCAGAATTGCTTAACTCAACGGGTGAGGAAACCCTAGAAGATGCCTATGTATCCTTAACAGCAGACAGGGCAAGGGCGCGTATTGAAGATGACATGAAGGAAAGCCGTCTTGCAAAATGGTGGAGATTATTCCTCACAGGAAGAACACCAAATATTCAGGAGGTGGGTGAAGATGAGTAGTTCATGGAGATTCATTTCTACTATTGCTAAGAAAGAGATCATTGAATTCGTCCGTGATTGGAGAACTCTCTTGGCGTTGATTGTGATTCCATTGCTGATTTTCCCAGCATTATTCATCGCTCTTCCTCTATTGCTGCAATCTGAAGCTGCTGAATTGGATGCTCTAGATTTGGAGATTGTTTGGCAGGGTGACCTTAATGATGAATTACATATGTCATTCAATGATTCAAACTTAATCATTTCATTTGAAGAAATGCCGACTGAAATCGAAAATCTTTCAGACATTGGAAGTGATATTGATCGCATAAGAAATCAAGAAACTCAAGCGGTATTCAGGTTATTGGAAAATGACACAGAGTGGAAATTTTCGGTATTGTACCTCTCAACTAGTGAAGCATCGAATGAAGCACGCAGTAGAATCATGGAAGCGATTATCGAGTGGGAATCTGATGTTGTTAATGGCACACTAGTCGAAGCAGGGCTTGACCCAGAATCAACTCTCGATCCCGTAAGATGGGATGGCGACTGGGGAGAGACAGATGCTGCAACAAAAGGTGAGCAAGCCGGCTTGGCTTTGTCGATGTTCATACCGATGGTTATTGCGATTTGGACTGCATCAAGTGCAATTCAGCCTTCGATTGACATGACAGCAGGGGAGCGCGAAAGAGGGACGCTTGAAGCACTATTATGCCTACCATGTACAAGGATGCAATTACTTACTGGTAAGTGGCTAGCAGTTGCAACTATTACCAGTGCTGGTGTAGCATTACAGATTGGTGGATTATTATTTGCAATAACTTATCTTGCCTCAGCCTCGGTCATAGGAGTCCCGTCGATTTCAGCGATAAGCATCCTACTATTACTCGGTGCAGTTGTTATCTTTGCAATCATGGTTGTAGCATTTGAATTAGCATTGGCGATGAAGGCACACAGTGTCAAAGAAGCGGGTTCCCTTTTGGGTCCAGCAATTCTGTTCATTATTTTCCCAGCATTATTCACTCAAGTAATCAATTTAGATGGTATAGAATCATGGTGGTTTGCAATTCCATTAGTCAATATACTGTTGGCTATGAGAGAATTATTGCTTGATAGGGTTATTATCGAGCATGTAATGGTGTGGATATTATCTAGCATTATCTATGCTGGACTTGCTGCTTGGTTCGCTGCAAGACAATTCAAGCGAGAAGATCTGGTAGCATCTCTATCCTGAGGTATGAATTAACTCGCAATATAGCTCCAATCGCAATATTACTTCAGTAATAGCATACGAATACCTTGATATGCTCTCCTAAAGTGGCCAAAGCATGCCT
>CAZEXE010000063.1:0-9086 GCA_964516645.1 uncultured Candidatus Poseidoniales archaeon | reverse complement strand
CATAATGTGGATAACACCGTTGGATAGGTGAACTAAATGACTGCGGGGAGGGAAGGATTACCGATAACAAAGAATGATTATCTTAGTGAGACAAACTCAACTTTGGATACTTCATCAAGAGAAATAACCTCTTCGCTAACAGTATCGAATTTAGCATCCAATTCAGGTGCGATACGTAGAACAACCTCGACACCAGAATGTAAGATGTGCAAGGTTACCGCTTGTAGTTCGCCTGAGTCGTGATGCGAAGACCAAATTTTGCGAATCTTATCTTCTAGATCAGAACAATTTGGTAGTTCAGGAGAATCATGTTCGTCATCTTCGGGGTCGATGTGGACTGTTAATTCCTTCAATGCAGGCACAACTGCCTCAACTCTCTCTACAATCCTATGTGCGATTTCATGGCCTTGTGTAACTGAGATGTAGGGACGGACTTGGGCATGCGATTCTGCAAAAATTTCTCCTCCAATCGTTTTTGTACGCAACAAATGCATATCGATAACACCATCTGTTTCACGGATTGTAGATTCGATGAGTGCATATGTTTCAGAATCAACACCTGCTTCACTGATTTCCAATAATGCTTCATAAACAATTTTCAATCCAACTCGAGTAAGCATGAATGCTACAACTAAAGCGGCAGCTAAATCGCCAACTGTAAGGCCGAATTCAGTTGCTAACAATCCTATGAAAACGACCAATGAAGATAGAGCATCGGTTCTGTGGTGGTATGCATTTGCTTGCAATAAGGAATGGTTGTGTTTTACACCTGCACGTTGTGTGTAATGATACAGTATCTCTTTGACCAAAATTGAGGCCGCTGCTGCTAGTAAAGCCAACTGACCAGGGGCTTCCCAAGAAGAGGGGTCCTGAATACGATTAATCATCTCATAACCTAAGCCAATTCCTGCTAAAATAATCATCAGTCCAACTACAAGAGATGCCAAGGTCTCATACCTACGGTGGCCATACTGGTGATTGTCATCGGCTTCTCTTGAACCAAATAGAATCGCAATGTAAACAACCACGTCAGATGCTAGATCACTGATTGAATGAATAGCATCTGCAATCAAGGAAGCACTTGCAGTAATGATTCCTACTGCTGCCTTGAGACCTGCGAGTAGAATATTGACAATCGCACCTACGATTGTGACCTTCCTCGCTACGCTATCACGTTCGGTCATGGTTGTCGCTTAGTGTCATTGATAATGAATATGTTACTGCCAAATTTCTGCAATTTGGCATTGTAAAATATCTCTCAATCCACCGATTATGGCTTGATTGTTGGAACAAAAGATAAAACCTCATCGTATTGAGAAGCAACTAAGGCGATTTTATTGATGTCAAATGAGCGATTTAGGCAGACGATACTCGTTTTTGTCTTAATCGCAATACCTTCCTTTGTGGTAACTGGAAATTACATTATTTCTGATTCACCAGCACCACAAGAAGGAATGGAAGAAAATCCGTATCCTTCGCAACCACTTAGCGAGGGGATGTTATTTGTCGTAATTGATGGAGGTGGACGACATATGATGTCCAATCCTGATTTTATGCCCAATCTGAATGCAAGAGTGCAAGATGGTGCTTATCTTGAAATCGAAACCAATCCAATGACAATGACTGCAATTTGTATCAAGGAAATTGCCACAGGAGTCCCTTCAAAGCCAAATGAGGCTTTGTCCAATTTCCACCCAGAACATCCAGGAACTCCAGATGGGTGGAATCTTGCTAGTATTCATGATGGAGATAATGATGGAGAATATGACCACCAAGTCGGAATATTAGGTGATTATGTTTGGAAAGGCTTGTACCCTGATAGAGAATTGATTCCATTTTCAAAGCATAGGTATGGTCATGCCGATTACTATCAAGGTGACGAAGAGGCTTTCGATACCTTACGCTCTTGGTTAGAAGGCGATGCGCCAGCAGGTTATGATAAGGCGCCCAATATCATCATTGCACATCTTTCAGGATTAGATAGTATAGGCCACAGATATGGTGCCAAAGATTCTGCAGAATACGAAGAAAAATTGCAATGGCTTGATGACAACCTAGAAATGATGTTCGAATTGGTTCCGGAAAACTGGACCGTGTTTGTTACTGCAGACCATGGCCTTACAGATGGTGGACAGCATGGTTCACCTGAAGCAATTATTAGAGAAACTGCAGGATTTATGTGGGGGCCAAATATTGCAAAAGGTGTAACAGTTGAAGATGTTACACAAAGGGATTTAGCAACTCTGCCTTCGATAATTTTCGGACTACCTCTTCCACATGCGATTCATGGAAAGATACCGCTCGACATTTTTGACCTAACAGAAGAGGAATACCAAACATACGATCAATGGAATTGGGATGCAACTGTTGAAAGGAATAATTGGATGGAAGAAAATGGCCATTCCTATGTTGAAGGATTGGACAAAGATGACATCGAATGGGACAAAATTAAGAGCGATGAAATCGGAATGAGAAATATTGATTTGTGGATTTCTGCAATTGCAGTAATTGCCTTTAGTGCGTTCCTTTATAGAAAATTTAAATCGGATGAAAATACAAAGAAATATGCAATTTTGGCCCCTGGATTATTCTTTGTGTTGTTTTCTGCATCTACATTCCTATCGTATAGTAGAGATTGGATGGCATGGCTATACTATCCGCTTGGACTTGTCGGACTAGTTTTACTTTATTGGATGTCTAAAAAAGCCATGAGTATAGAGAAACCAAAAACAGAAATATATACAATAATATTGGCTTCAGTATTATTTTTCACAATCATTTATCCTGAAACGAGATTCACAATATTATCTCTACCAATTTGGCTTGGCATGATCTTGATTCTCGAAAATAAAATGTTTGTAAGTAGAGAGAATTCCACTCCAAAACGATTGTTGATACCGATGATTCTTATTCTAGTAACTGCAATTTTCTTCTCTGATTATCGAATATATGGCTTCTCAGCGCCTAGATTTATGGTAATGTTAACTCAATCACAAGAACCCGATGCAGTCATTTGGTCGGTGATAATTGCATTTGTATTTACACTGATTTATGCAACAAGAAAACGAGAGGGGAACTGGCCCGCAGCGTTAGCTATTGCAAGTGCAATGGCCACGATTCCGGTGCTTATTTCACAAAATTCAAACTCGGTAGACTGGGTTTTAATTTGGATACTCATTATAGGAGTTGTATGCTCAATAACCTTGAAACTCTTGAACAAACCTCATTCATTCGCACTCTTCCAATATTGTGCATTTGCATGGCTGACTATGAGTTGGGGAGCATGGGGTGGCGGAATATCGATGATATTCTTCGGAACTGTAGAGTCATTGATGAATAGAGAGTGGAGTGTTCTGAAGATAAAACGTGACAACCCGTACTCTGAATTTGGAAGGCATATTCTGCTTGGTCTTATCCCAATTGGCATATGGTTTGCGTGGTGGGCAACCTTAGGACAAACCGATGGACTGCAACATCCCAGAGACATCGATCCCGGCAACTTATTCCTCAAAGGAGGTTACATCGGAGACAGGCTTTCTCCGAGTAATAACTGGGTGTTCTTGATGGGCGCTTGTCCAGTAATTTTGATGGGCACTTTGTGGTGGAATTTGTTCAGAAAGAACTGGCCTTTACAAATGGCATTCATCATCCTTTCAGTGAGACTGGCTGCCCTTGCAATCCAATTATCAGTTTCACCAAATCTTCCTCGCTTAGTATTCAAAATCGGCTGGGATATGTTATTCTGCATATTGCTAATCACTGCTTCAGGATTCTTCATGCTTTACGACAAGTGGTTGGTCAAAGAATCCAAAACTGTAGCAAACTGATTTTTAACGCGAAGCGTTATCATGTATAGCCACCTAGTTGACTTGTGTCTGCAAGACCTTGGCTAGTTGTATCCGTCATGGCACTGATGTGCTTGATGCCTTTGCAATCGGTAGATTTCACTTTCCTCGATGAGACCTCGCAGACCAAAGAAAGTGGACCTGGACCTGAAGATATCCTACTGATGGGTAACAGTTACATCGCTTCAAATTCACTTCATAATCTGCTTGACGGAGTGATGAATGCTGCTTCTGACCCTGCAAATGTTTCTGCTCTAAGTGGGGGCGGAATGCGCCTTTCTCAGCACGCAAGCAATGTCGCATCAGCAGGTCATCAGTGGAATACTACCCTCAACAATGGAAATTGGGATTGGGTCGTTCTGCAAGACCAGAGCCAAATACCTGGATTCCCAAGAAGCCAGCAAGAGTGGATAGATAGCAAAGATGGGGCAGTTGAACTTGCTGAGGTAATCGAAGACAACGGTGCAGAAGTAATTCTGATGATGACTTGGGGGAGGCGCGATGGTGATAGCGGCAATGCTTGGAGATTCCCTGATTTCTCAACTATGCAAGACGAATTAGAGGCAGGATACACCGATTACCAAGACAACATCACCGCCAATGGCGGCCATGCTTGGATGGCACCTGTAGGCCTTGCTTTCGAACACATACATGACAAGGTTGTAGCCGAGGGAGGCACACCTACAAACTCTGGAAATTTGTTCTATGACCTGTACTCTGGAGATGGAAGCCATCCCTCTTTGGCTGGCTCATATCTCGCTGCTTGTGTACTGTATGCTACGATTACAGGAGATGATCCTGTGGGCTTGACACATACAACCAGTCTGTCGAACTCAGTAGTGCTTGAACTGCAACAAGCAGCTGCAGCGACCGTATTCAATGAGACCTCGCATATATCCTACTCTTGGCAAACCAATTCGGGAGGAGGAAATCAAAACCCACCAATGATGATTCCTGCGAACCAAACCCTCGCTTGGGAATCAGCATTTTCATTCGGCTCAGATAATGAGGACCATATTCTAGATGTCAAATATTCCGACAACCATTTCTATGTATATGGGAAACATGCAGGTAATTTTAGTATCGGTTCATCACCGAATTGTATTGCAAAAAATAACGCTACTAGCCCAACTAACTACGCATCATTATTTGTCGCTAAAATAGATTTGAGCGGAAATTGCATTTGGATAAGTTATGTTTCATCAAATTCAGAACATGGTGCTTATGGGCATCTTCAAGGAGATTTTGGAAAAATTAGCATTGATAGTCAAGGAAATGTGTTTATCGTTGGCCAATGGGCGGGTGCTGCATCAAGAGTTACATGGTTTGGTAATGAGTCATTCAATCCCGGAAATGGTGGCAAAGCATTTGTTGCTAAACTCGACCACAATGGGGTCTTCGAATGGGTGAATGCTTTGCATGAGTCTTGTTATTGTGGTATTGATGCCGATTCAAATGGCAATGTTTGGGTCTCGTCATACAGTAGCAGTCCAAAAAGAGCTTGGATATACAAATATGATGCAAATGGAACTTCGTTGTTTAGTACCTATTTGTCAGGAAGTCTACCGATTTTAATCGATGAGATAAAGATAGATTCAATGGATAACGTCTATTTCGCAGGTGCTCACTCAGCGTCATTTAGCGTTGTTGTAAATGGTACAAGCCAAACAATTCCTCATGACTCTGGCTCTGGCTATGACATGTTCATAGCAAAAATGAATTCTACTGAAGATTGGCAATGGTTTGCTACGCCAACCATATCAACAAGCAAAAGTAGAGCCCACCATCTTGAAATTCACAACGACAATACCATCTATGTTTCAGGATATTTTTATGCTGAATTTACTATTGGTAACTCATCATTTGACTCAGGCGGCACCCAAAATGGATTCATTGCTGCGATTGATTCCACCGGTTCATGGCAATGGGAGAATCAATTGAGGTGTTCTTGTACGGTGGATGTAGGAAGTATATCTGTAGACAATAGCGGAAATCTCTATGCTACTGGTAGTGCAAATAATGGAGTCGTGCAAATCGGAAATATTTCAATTTCTCCTCAGAGTGCAAATAGGGATGGGTTTGTGGCAAAATTATCTCCGAGTGGAGAGCCTCAATGGGGTAAATCATTTGGTGGATTAGACCATGATTTTGGTACGAATGTAATGGTCGATGATAATGACACGGTTTACAATGCTGGAACCTTCGAGGCAGCCGCATCATTAGGTTCATTATCATTGAACGCTCCAAGTAATGGCAATTCAATGTTCATTGCCAAGATGTCGCGAGATTACGATGATGATGGAAATCCAGATATTTCTGATTTTGATGATGATTCAGATTTGATTGGAGATAATATCGATTTGTGCCACTATTCTCCTTTGGGATTCAAATCAACAACCGCACTTGACCATGATGGTGATGGGTGCCATGACATTTTAGAGGATGAAGATGACGATAATGATGGACTCAATGATTCGCTTGATGACTGCCCAAAGGGGATGATTCAGTGGGAGAGAACAAACAATTCTGATGTTGATGGCGATGGGTGTATGGATGCTTTAGAAGATTATGATGACGACAATGATGGGTTCGAAGATTATCTTGATCATTGTCCTCGCCTTCCTGGAAATTCAACATATAATCTTGAGCAAGGATGTCCAGATTCTGATGGAGATACACGCCCAGACATCCATGACCCATTCCCTTACGATGAAACTGAATGGTCAGACATTGACGGTGATGGAATAGGAGATAACTTAGATGATTTCCCAAATGATGCTACTCAACAATGGGATAGTGATCATGACGGCTTCGGTGATTCTGAATATGGCAATTTTGGAGATTCATGTCCAAGCACATATGGAAATTCAACAATCGATAGATATGGTTGCATAGATAGCGATGGTGACGGTTGGTCGGATGAAGGAGATGACTTCCCTAACGACCCTGATGAATACCTAGATTCGGACAGTGACGGATATCCTGATTCAAGCGATGATTTCCCATATGACCCGACACAATGGAAAGATTCTGACAGTGATGGTTATGGAGACAATCCAGAGGGGAATTCAGGAGACGTATATCCAAATGACCCAACCAAACATGCCGATTCAGACCGTGACGGGATAGATGATAGCACAGACAAGTTTCCATTCGACCCAACTCAATGGGAAGATGCTGATGGTGATGGCATGGGTGATAACCCAATGGGAATAGGAGCAGACCATTTCCCTGATGACATCACTCAATGGGGCGATATTGACGGTGATGGCTATGGTGATAACCAAAGCGGAAACAACCCCGATGCATTCCCAATAGATTCAACACAATGGTCTGACATTGATGGAGATGGATACGGAGATAACCCTGCGGGCAGACTATACGACCAATTCCCGAACAATCCTACTCAATGGGTAGATGAAGATGGAGATGGGCTTGGAGACAACCAATCTGGAACCGATGCTGACCCATATCTCAACGACCTCGACAATGATGGATACAACGATACAGTCGACATCTTACCTCGCTTCGCATCCCCTGGAGACTTAGATGCAGATGGATGCTTGGATGAAGTTGATGCGTTCAAGGACAATGCTCTGGAATGCTTAGACACTGATGGAGACGGTATTGGCAATAATGCCGATGCAGACGATGACAATGATTTGGTGACCGATGCAGATGAGATACGTGCAGGTACCGACCCCCTAGACCCTAATGAAACACCTGTCGACAGTTTCGAGATTCAAATTGGAAACATCGGTCTTGGTGCTTGGGATTTGATTGGTATCTTTGGTGGCATCCCGATTTTCGCATGGTTAGCATTTGGATTCATAACTCGTAATTCACGATGTGCGCGCTATGAAGAGGACCTTGAGACGGCTAGCTCCCGTGAAGAATTAGAACAGGTCGCATTACGATGGGAATACAGTTTGATGCTTCGCTTGCTTGGACCGCATCAAGGAATTCGCCTTGAAAGACTGCGGTCTGAATTGGATGATAAATTCGAAAATGCTGAGTTGCTAATGGCTAGTGAAGATTTTGAACCTCTGGAAAGCGTTGACCACACACCTATTGTAGAAGCGGAAGGAAAGGCTGTGCCCGAACTGGACACTTCTGGGCCTCCATTGGATGCTGAAGCAGACCAAATCGATGAGAATGGATATTCATGGTTGCAATACGAAGACAAACAATGGTATCGAACAAGTAGCGATTCTCAGTGGCAACAATTCGAAAATTGATACTACCATTTTCCGAATGCATCAGATGCTGGAGGTAAAACTGGTGCTGAAGGCACTGCTGAATATTGATTGTTCATATGCTCATACTTCGGATTAGTATAGATCGATTGTTCGACCTTTGGTGGCTTTTTACCACCAAAGAAGAGTATTGTAAGTAGAATAACGATGATTACTCCTAATCCAATGAAAATCATCTGATTGGTTGTAACATCAAAAATTGATGATGTATCTTCAGTATCTTCATCCTTCACTACTGGTTCAGGAGGATGCCATACCTCATATGAAATGTACCAAGTCGCATAGATATCTTGAACACCGTCTGAAATGATTGCACTTATTATCCAAGGACCGATAAATCCAGTATGGTTACACAGTACAATACCTAATTCAGCGGTTGTATTTTCACAATTCCAAGCTGGCTCAACAAATGTTGAACCATTACCAATAATCGAGTTGTTTCTCACCCATACTATCGAGAGATTCAATCTCTCTATCTCTTCTGTAGTCAAATCGACTGCGACTGATAATTCTAGGTTGTCAAATGTGGCATTGAGCAAAACATCTGTATTTTCTGGAGTCCAAGAAATGTAAGAGAGCCTATCGATTACCTCGTCGATTTCTTCATCACAATCATCATCTAGGCCATTCCATGATTCATCCTCGTTTGGATTGATTAATGGATTGGAATCGTCACATTCCTCAAACCATCGGAATCCGTCGGAATCCTCATCCAAATCCGGTACAAGTGGGTCGGTCAATGTCTGTAGGACTTCTATGCCATCCTCTAGTCCATCATCATCCGAATCTTTGTCCAATGGATTGGTTGACAGGTTATTGTATTCGTGCCCATCGCTTAATCCATCTTCATCTGAATCTGGATTGAATGGGTTGGTTGACAGGTTGTTGTACTCATCCAAATCAAGCAGGCCATCGGAATCGGAATCTTGACCGATGAAATCCTCATCTATCCCATCTCGACAATTATTGTCGATTCCATCCAATG
>CAZEXE010000062.1:0-9416 GCA_964516645.1 uncultured Candidatus Poseidoniales archaeon | reverse complement strand
GGTGGTCTAAGGTTTGGAGAGATGGAACGTGATTGTCTGATTGCTCTCGGTGCTTCGATGGTTATCAAAGATCGTCTACTGGACGAATCTGATGGAATTGACCTATTCGTTTGTGCTCAATCCGGCCATATCGCATGGTATGATCCGAAACGACGTACATATGTGTCACCGATACACGGTGACGGAGCAGAGGTGTACAAGGTACAGACCTCATATGCATTCAAATTGCTACTGGATGAGATGAAGAGTCTCGGAGTGGCAATGCGCTTAGAACTGGAGGACCGCAGATGAGTCGAAATAGCACAACAATGATTCCAAAGAGAATCGCATGTATCCGCTTTAGTTTGATGGACCCAACAGAAATACGCAAGATGTCTTCTGTTGAGGTTAAGACTGCAGATACCTACAAGGATGACGGTCACGCCTACCGTCAAGGTTTGATGGACCCACATATGGGTGTCATCGAGCCAGGTTTGCTTTGTCCTACTGATAACTGCAAATATGACGAAAGCCCAGGTCACTTCGGTCACATCCAACTGGAATTACCGGTGATCCACATCGGTTTCGTGAATCTAATTAAGACTGCATTGAAGGCTACATGTAATTCCTGTAGCAAGATTTTGCTTCACAGTGCAGGTGGTACAGCACCTGGAACCAATAGCGAAGATGAACCATCTGAGCAAGATTATTACCGAAAGAAAGTGTATGATATCATCCTCAAGCATGGTGTCGGTTCAACCGAATTCTCAAAAATCATCAAGGAGATTGAGAAGAAGACATCAGAAGCGAAGAGAACAATCTGTATGCATTGTAACTCGCAGCAGGGTAAGATTGTTTTAGATAAGCCTACAACATTTAAGGAGCACATCATTGCTCAAGGTGGTGCAAAAGCTACTGAGAGGAAATTGAACGCTCGTGATATTCGTGAGTGGCTGCAAGGTATTCCTCAAGAGCATCTAATTTTCTTAGGTATGCACAAGGAAAACAGGCCTGAATGGATTATTCTGAAGGTTTTACCTGTTCCTCCAATCACAGTTAGACCATCTATTACTCTAGACTCTGGCGACCGTTCTGAAGACGATTTGACCCACAAGTTGGTCGACGTTCTAAGAATCAATCAGAGATTGAGAGAAAACCGTGATGCTGGTGCACCTCAGTTGATTGTTGAAGACCTTTGGGAACTTCTACAGTATCACGTGACAACATACTTCGATAACCAAACAAGTGGTATTCCGCCAGCAAGACACCGTTCTGGCCGAACCCTGAAGACTCTAACTCAACGCCTAAAGGGTAAGGAAGGACGTTTCCGTTCCAACCTATCTGGAAAGCGTGTCAACTTCTGTGCGAGATCTGTTATCTCCCCAGACCCTTACCTTGGTGTCAATGAAGTTGGTGTACCAACAAAGGTTGCTAAGGAATTGACAGTTCCTATTCGTGTCACGACTCGTAACCGTGAACAAATGCGTCAGATGATTCTTCGGGGCCCTGATGTCCACCCTGGTGTTAACTATGTTATCCGCGGGGACAAGCGTCGTGTTCGAATTAACGAAAGAAGTCGACTAATCAATGCTGGATTCCGTTGTCACAACCCAGAATGTATGGAAGAAACTACACAAAGATTCGACCTTCATCAAGTATTGCCTGCACCAAACTTCCTACCAGGATTGGTAGTCAAGAAGTTCGTCACTCGCGAAGAAGCGGTAGCTGGCGGTGAAGAGATGGTGACTTACGCTATTGATGAAGCAGCAACTATTGCTAACCTACGTGGTGAAGATATCGAAGGCAATCCTCTTGCAGAGGATGACCCAAGGGCTGTTCTACACCATCGCTGGAAGTTCGAACTGGCAAACCCAGACACTCCGTATCCTGAACAACTAGATGTTGCATGTCCACATTGTGGAAGCCCAGATAATGAATGGGGCGAGAGAACCCGTGTCGAGGACCGTCTGTCAACCGTTGACCTGAATGGCAATCCTAAGCCGGGTCTACTTGTTGAGCGTCACTTAATCGATGGCGATGTTGCAATTTTCAACCGACAACCATCTCTGCACAGAATGTCGATGATGGTACACGAAGTCAGAGTCATGGAAGGGCACACTTTCAGATTCAATCTAGCGGTATGTACTCCATATAACGCAGATTTCGATGGTGACGAAATGAACCTTCACGTTATTCAGGGTGAAGAAGCACGTGCAGAAGCTAAGATTCTAATGCGTGTTCAAGAGCACATCCTTACTCCACGATATGGTGGAGCGGTAATCGGTGGAATTCACGACCACATCTCTGGTGCTTACTTATTGTCAAGACCAGATACTAAGATTTCCAAGCGTCATGGATTAGAAATGCTAGGAAACATCGGCTATACCGGTAAACTTCCAAAGGTCCACAAGGGCCCAGATGGAGAATACTTCAGTGGAGAGGATTTGGTTTCTGTAATTATTCCAGAAAACATTCACTTGAGATTTAGAAGCCGTTCTAACGATGATGTAGTTGTCAAGAAGGGACAGGTTTCAGGTACACTGGATAAGCGTGCAATCGGTGCAGAAGATGGCCGATTACTAGATGCGATTGTTCAGACTAACGGGCCTACAAACGGTGCTCGATTCCTAGATGAGTTCACTCGTCTATCTATTGGGGCTTGTACTTCTCTAGGATTCACAACTGGAATCGATGACGAAGATCTATCCGCTGAAGCACTTAGCGAAATCGAGCGTCACAATGCAGAGGCTCGTGCTGAAGTTCGTACAGAATTAGAAAAGTTCGGAAAGGATGGTCGTGGATATGAAACACGCCCAGGTCGAACTCCTAAGGAAACCTTGGAAGAGAACATCATGGTTATTCTTGATCTAGGTAAGCAGGCTGCTGGAGATGTAGCTAAGGAAGAATTGAACCATCCTGGCAACTCTAACGCAGCGGTAGGAATGGCAATTTCGGGTGCAAGAGGTTCGATGGACAACTTGACAATGATGGCAGGAAGTATCGGACAAGCAAAGGTTCGTGGTGCACGCTTAGAGCGTGGTTATCACCAGCGTGTTCTACCCCACTTCAAGCGCGGTGGACTTGGTGCTACTGAGAAGGGATTCATTTCCTCTTCTTTCAAGCGTGGACTAGAACCTACAGAGTTCTTCATGCTTTCAGTTTCTGGTAGAGAATCTCTGGTTGATACTGCGGTTCGTACAAGTAAGTCTGGATACATGCAACGTAGATTGATTAACGCAATGGATGACTTGAAGGTATTCGATGACGATAACCTTTCAGTTAGAAATACAGCAGACAGAATTATTCAATTCTCTTATGGAGAAGATGGAATTGACCCTAGCCGTGGAGTACATGGAAAGCCATTCAATATCGATGTGGTAGTCGATGAAGCCCTAGGTACAGATGGACCAACCAAGATTAAGGATGAGGATTACGTCGATAAAGGCGACAAAGTATTCGACTTAGGATATGACGAGGGTGATTCCGAAGCAGCAGCAGGAGGTGATCTTTGATGGTAGTAAAGAGTGCAACAAAGAAGAAATTAATGGACATGTTAGTCCCTGAGGAATTTGCTCATAAGTTAGCCGATGACAGAAAGTGGGATGACGTCAAGATTCTGACCGCTCAAGAAATCGCTCAGTTTTGTGAAACTGATTCTGATACTGCAGCAAGAATTCACGGAATTATTACTGGTGCTGCATCGCCAAGCCGTGATTCTACAAGTGACAATTCTGCAACCACTTCAGTTCGCCTACGTCGTGGAACACGTCGCCGTCGTACTGCAAAGACAATTCAGGAACTAGAAGCATATACTCCAGAAATGAATGATATTGGAATTCCTACAATCTATGACGATGAATTAGCAGAAGACCCAGTCTTCAAGTCAATAAAGGCAGCAGCGATGGATGCTGGAGCCAAGTTCTCTCAGCAGACAATTCACGACCTAACTGAAGCAGTGCACAATCGCGACAAAGCCAAGTTGACAAAGAAGCAGGCAGAGAAACTTGTTGCTGAAGCAGCGAAGGCACAGGACAGGGCCCTAATCGATCCATATGAGGCTGCAGGAATTATCACTGCTCAATCAATTGGCGAGCCAGGTACACAGATGACAATGCGTACTTTCCACTATGCGGGTGTTGCTACGGTCAACGTAACTCAAGGTCTTCCAAGAATTATCGAGATTGTTGACGCTAGAAAGGTTCCAAACACACCTACAATGACAATTCGTCTAAAGGGTGATAACAGTAAATCAGCCGATGCTGCAAAGAAATTGGCAGCAGCGATTGAGATTACAACTACTGTAAATATAGCTGATATTGATACTGATGTTGCACAACGTCGTCTTGTTTTGAAGTTGAAGAAAGGCAACCTTAAGCAGAAGGGAATGACTCCTGCGGAAGTCAAGGACAAGTTGGAGCGTGCTTTGAGATTGTATGTTGAGGCAGACAAGGAAAAGAATCCGTCAACTTTGACTCTAATCCCTGGTATTCAAACCGAGGATGATATGAAGACCTTGGCCGAGAATCCACCTTCCTATACTGAATTACTACAATTGGAAGATAAGATTCGTGACATGCGCCTAAAAGGTGTACCAAATATCGAGCGTGCAAACGTTCAGTTGGATGACAAGACTGGCGAATATTATCTGTCGACAATTGGAAGTAACTTATCAAGAATTTCTGATATGGAGGGAATAGACAGATCCCGAACATACACAAACAATATCATTGAGATTTACCAGTACCTCGGCATTGAGGCTGCTCGCCAAGCGATTGTAAACGAGTTGCAAGCAACCCTTGATGGTGCACGTTTGGAAGTCGATGTGCGCCATTTGCTAATGGTTGCTGATGTGATGACTAGCGAAGGAGAAGTACGTGCAATTGGTCGACACGGTGTTTCCGGTACCAAGCACTCTATTCTCGCTCGTGCAGCGTTCGAAGTTACTGTTAACCACCTACTGAAGGCGGGAATCATCGGTGAGAGAGACAACCTTACTGGTGTTGCTGAGAACATTATCGTTGGTCAGCCAATTAGCCTAGGTACTGGTTCTGTAGAATTATACTACATCCCAGAATGATATTCAACATTGAGAAGCAAATTTGTGGAGGAATGAATAATGGACATAAGTAGACAACTGAAGATTGCAAGTACAACAGGTAAGCTATTGTTTGGTCAGCGCCAAGCGATTGATGCATGTGCCAAGGGTGATGCTAAGTGTATCGTTTTGGCTGCCAACTGCCCTCAGGAGTATATTGACGACCTTGCTGCAAAGCATCCGGAAGTCACAATACACCGAACAGTATTGGTTAACCGCGACCTTGGTGTTGCATCTGGTAAGCCGTTCAGCATCTCGACTGTCACAGTCATCGATGCAGGCGAGTCAGATTTGCTAACGTTGAGTAGCAATGTAGAATGAAACTAAAGACGGCTTGAGCCTAGAGGGGCTATGGCCCTTGATATGGTTGCAGTATTGAGGAGGTTGGGCGTCAGCATTGACACTCAGTCACCTCCAATTACCTCGCCAGGTGTGATATCGTGGCTAGGTAGACTGTATGATGTAACTCCAGAGCATTCCAATCTTGGAATGAAGGAAGGGATGGAGGTTTGGAGTTCAGGTCAGGGTTTTGCTCCATTGGATTTAGCAGGTATAGAGACTTGGTTGTTCGATGCACCAAGGGGTGATCACCTAATTATTGCAGAAAGGAAAATCACATTTGATATTGATCAAGCACCATCGAGGGATGGTCGAAATTTGGTAATTTGGACATTGAATGATATGGCAGCATTCATTGGTCATGCTGTAATCGAAGGGAGATTACAGATTTTGGACGAAGTCCTTGAGGATGAAGAGGAAAGTGAGCAAGAATTATTTTCAGGGGATGGCCCGTTTACACTTAAACCGAATAATGACTTTTCACCTTTAGAGTCTAAGGGGTTAGACATTTCAATGGCTAAGCCTGTTTTGATTCCCGCTAAGTTGCATAAGGTAATTGGTTTGCTGAAAGGGCCAGGCGAGGATGAAGTGTGCAGGTGGGTACTCAATTGTGGTGGTTTACAGATATTGCATGAGTTTGAGTTGCTGGATAGGTCGCCAATGTTGAATCACGAACAATTAGAAATCGTCCCCGAGCCAGATTTCTCAGAACTACTTTCAGAAAGACGTTCTCACTCAGATGGAATGGGTGATTTGCTACGTTGGTGGACATTTGATTCTGAGTCTGCAAATGTCGTTACATACAGTGTGTTAGTACCTGCTCACAAAGGTAAAGATGCTATGGGTTCAACATGGATTTTAGATGGAGTTTCCAACAAACTCCACATGAACCGTTGAGCAAAGGATTCATCACCTTGGGGCATGACCGTAGGTCATGCGCACTCGTGAAATCTTGAGCCTAGCAATAATCGCAATCTTATTGGGAAGCTTAATTCCAATCTCAAACGATATTCAATTAGATGATGCTCACAGTAAATCATTTGCCAATTCTGAGCCTGTGTTATTACTGCAAGCCGAAACCATTCAATCAGGGCATGTAAATGGAACAAACATTGGTGCAACTCCAACCGGATGGATAGTTTCAGGAGATACAAGAAATTCACTTGATTTTGGTGGCCTCCAACTTCAGGCAACATCAGCATACAATACGCAACTAGACGCTGATACTTATGTTGCTGCAATCGATGAGCAAGGCAACTGGCAGTGGGCAGTTATGCCTGATGCTGCGCAAGGATTGACCCTTGTAACCACCATGACGACTTCTATTGCAGGCGACGCATATATTGGAGGAATAATCTATGGGCAAGTCACATTTGGTACAACTCAACTAAACTGTCAGAACGCCTATGGTGACGGATTTATTGCAAAAATAGATCCAATAGGAAACTGGGTTTGGGCTACAAATTTCAACTCTCCATATGATGCCTCAGGTACCACAAGTAATACAACAGTAGTCTCAGGATTAGCGGAGTCATTAGGTGGCGGATTAATCGTTTCAGGAACTCAAAAAGGATTCACAGATTTCGGAGGAATCACTGTGAATAACACCGACCAAGAATTTTTCATTACAGAATTAGACAGAAACTCCGGTTCAGTTAACTGGGTTTCAACCGCGGGAGGAATTGGAGTAGATGAAGGAGGTGAAGTCGGCCTTGATTCGATGGGTAATATCTGGCAATCTGGCACCACTTCAGGAACATTCTCGGCAAATGGAATGTCTCACCAAGCTGTAAGTCAGGCAGATACAGTAGTAGTAAAATGGAGTCCGTCTGGAATAGTCCAAGATGTTATTGGATTGGCTAGTGCTTCATCAGAAATAAATCTGCCACACGATTTGATAGTAACTGCAAATGACGATGTTGTTGTTTCTGGAGTCTTTTTGGGATCTTTGGATGCAGGAAATCAGAATACATTGACCGATAAGGGCAATGGAGACGCCTTCGTTGTAAAGATTTTGAAATCCGGCACAACATCTTGGGCGACAAGTGCGGGAGGAAGCACTTACGCAGAAAGAGTATATTCAATTGCAGAGACTTCAACTGGCGATTTCATTGCTGGAGGAATGGTATTCGGCTCTGCTGATTTCGGAATCCATGTAGCAAATACCAATGGTGGCGCAGACCTATACATGGCTCAATTAGATAGTTCAGGAACTTGGGATTGGGTTGAGACTTTAGGTAGTTCTTCAGACGATTTATTTGCTGATTTGGCAGTCAATATGAGCGATGTACCGGCAGCATTTGGCTCATTCCAATCTACGATTAACAAAGGCACACAATCGGTAACTAGTAGTGGTGGATTAGACCTTATTGTTTGGGCTCTTGACCCTGTAAATAATGCAGATCAAGATAATGATGGCGTCAATGACCTGACCGATAATTGTCCAAGTACAAACAACCCACTACAGATTGACAGCGACCTTGATGGCGATGGCGATGAGTGTGATTATGATGACGACAACGATGGAATCACCGACAATTCAGGAGACGATTGCCCACGTGGTGGAGCCTGGAACTGGACTAGCGATTCTACAACTGATTTCGATAATGATGGATGTAAGGATTCCAGTGAAGACAATGATGATGACAATGATGGTGTTGAAGATAATTCCGACGGTTGTATGAGTTCGTACTCCCCGCCAAGAAATTGGTGGATCTCGGATTCATCTAACGATCTTGATGGCGATGGATGCCGAGATGCTGATGAAGATTTGGATGATGATGGTGATGGTTACGATGATGCTGCAGATGATTGTAACAAGATAGCAGGGACCTCAACTCTTGGTTCCTACACTGGATGCGTCGATAGTGATGGTGATGGTTGGGCTGACTTAGAGGATACATGTCCAAACTCCGAAGGGAACTCAACACTTGGCGGCAGCATAGGTTGCCCAGATTCCGATGGTGATGGTTGGTCAGATACTGATGATGATTTACCTAATGACCCAACTCAATGGAGTGATGCAGATGGTGATGGATATGGCGACAACCCTGAAGGAAACACTCCTGACCACTGTAATTCTGTATCCGGAACTTCTGTTCTAGACCGCTATGGCTGTCCTGACCCTGATATGGATGGGTACTCCTCTGCAGATGATTCCTGGACGATTGGTGACGGAGCAGATGCTTTCCCAACCGATGACACTCAGTGGTCTGATTGGGATGAAGATGGATTTGGAGATAACTATGGTAACCTCTCTTGGATTGATCGCAATGAGAATTGGCCAGGGGAATACTATCAATATGCTAGGGACCAAGACGCATGTCCGACTTTACCTGGTGCTTCTTGGCAAGATGACATCATGGGATGCCCGGATGGTGATGGTGATGGTTGGGCAGACTTCATGGATGCTTTCCCAGCTGATGCAAATGAATACCTAGATTCAGATGGTGATGGAATTGCAGATGGCTATGATGCTTGTCCAGAAGTTAATGGAAACTCAACTATGGATGTAAATGGTTGCCCTGACTATGATGGTGATGGTTGGGCTGACCCAGAAATCGGCTCAGATTGGAAACCAATAGATCCAACTCAATGGAGCGATTCTGATGGCGATGGTTATGGAGACAACCCCAGTGGAACAAATCCAGACCATTGTGTAAATGAGTCAGGGTTCTCATTCCAAGGTGGAATTCTTGGATGTATTGATACTGATAACGATGGATGGGCAGACATCATTGATGCTTTCCCTGAGGAATCAACCCAATGGAACGATACTGACGATGACGGCTTTGGAGACAATCCTAATGGTAAGGATGCAGACAAGTGTCCTGAAGTGCCAGGAGTTGCAAAAGAGGATGGTTGTGAAGCAGTAGTTGAAGAATCAGCAGGTAGTAGCGTTCTCAAGTATGGAGGAATCTCGGTAGGAGTAATTCTAGTTCTTATCGTTCTTGGATTATTGATTATGCGTTACCGAGATAGTAGTGACGAGCCTAAGGATTGG
>CAZEXE010000061.1:0-9513 GCA_964516645.1 uncultured Candidatus Poseidoniales archaeon | reverse complement strand
GTAAAGTTGAGAATGCTTCAGTTTGTCTATTGCAAATACAAATCTGGGTCAAACAATTTAGACCGGCAAAAAATCCCAAGTTCATGGACTATCGTAAGAAGTGCTATGAGATTTCTGAAAATCTGAAATTTCAGTATTTCATTTTGCTTCTAATCGTAATCAATGCTGTCACAATCGGTTTGGAAACATTTGATTGGCCGGATGAAATAATGGACACTTTGCACCTAATTGATACCATCATAATGTGGATATTCATAGTTGAATTAGTGATTCGCCTTTATGGAAACGGCTACAAATTCTTCAAAGATCCATGGAACAACTTCGACTTCGTAATCATTCTTGTCTCCATTGCTCCAAATACAGGACCATTCAGCACTCTGCGTGTATTCAGAGTATTCAGAGCATTGAGATTAGTATCTAGTATGCCTGAAATGCAAAGAATGGTCGAAGCAATGTTACGTTCTTTGCGCGGAATTGCTGCAATCAGTTGGCTTCTTTGTATTGTGCTGTATGTATTTTCAGTTCTTGCAACAATGCTATTTGCATCAGGCGGACCTGCCGGAGAGACTTATTTCGGTAGTCTTGGGCGCTCCCTCTATTCTTTGTTCCAGGTTATGACATTGGAATCATGGTCGAATGGTATTGCTCGATTTATCATCGAAGAACAAGGATGGTGGGCTGCATTATTCTTCATTACATTCATTATCAGTACATCATTTACATTCCTGAATATGTTCATTGCCGTATTTACAAATACCATGGCCGCAATTGAAGAAGGTGGAGATGATGAAGGATTTTCTGGCTTGATTAACGAACTAAAATCAGATGTTGCTGAACTAAAGGAATTAATTTTGGCTTCAATGGAAGTTGGCGATTCTGAATCCGAGTAGTCAATCGATTCGGAAAAGGCATTCAGTTGGTCTTTTGAAGAATTTGTGACGGTACTTGGCAACGATTCTGTAGACTATATTACGTATTGGCAAAGGGATTAACCATAACACTGGGAACCACATTGCATAATACCATTTCATGTATAACAAACTTCGAATTGCTGCAGCAGAACGAATGTAGGATTTACCATTTCGAATCAGGTAAACAGAGTCAGCATCTTGTTGTTTTTTTGGAAAAGTAGCAATCATTGCTTGGGCGTCATCTGATAGTATTGGCCTGTAACCGAGATCTTGTCCTTTAGCAAGTCTCTTGTCAATGAATGTAGCAAGGCGGTGGCATAGTCCACAGTCACCATCCAGCAATAAGAAATCGCGTTCGGTCAATCTACAACCTCCTGTATTGGCCAAGTTAGAACATACACACCGTGTGAAGCGTGCACATGTTGGGGATTCATTACATCGATACCCAAGTCGTAAGATTCGGTCAGCGAATTACTGGAGATACTTACCTCTGCGTCTTGGAAAGTCCAAGGCTCATGTAATGTGTATGCCATGTGTAATTTTCCTTTATGCTCAGTGTAAAGCGAATATCTCTCGAATAAAAAGTACTCAAGGCTACCTTTCTGGGCCTGTCTTTGTAAGCCTTTCACAGAACATTCACCTTCAAGAGTTACACCATCGCTAGTCCTCTTTGATTTCCAAGAAAACGTTTCTTTGGTCTTGCTGAATTTACATTTAGCATAGCGATAAGGAAGCCCATATGAACGAGGTGCATGCCAACATGTGACCCTGCTTTGAGCATCGAGAGTTAAGAAAAGAACTCCTGTTATTCCATTCCTTTTGACATATGTTCGAATATTAAACTCCGGGAAAGAAGAGATTCCTGGAACCGCTGGAAGAAATCTCGGACGTACATTCTTCATTTCAAATGGGATTGTGCCCACATACGCTTTGCCTTCAAACAAGTCTAATTCTACACCTTCAGGAATGTATGGCGCAATTTTTTCTGGCTCAACTTCCCAATGCATGAAAGTTAGATTTCTCCACTCTTGAGATAGGGCATGCGGCCTATTAGGCATTGGAAATTGAAGGTGTTCCCGACTAATTTTTCTAACCATTCAAAACACTCAGTAAACCGATATTGCTTGCATGAATAATGCCATTAGCCAAACACCAAAGTGAGATTGGAATTAGTGCCCATCCTAGTGCTTGAGAAAATGGTTTTGAGCCAAACGAACCAAATGCTCTGGAAACAGAACCACCCCATGATGCAACGAATCTAATCATCAAAGTTAGAACTCCTGCGGTAAGGATGTGTACAATAAGTAAGAGTGGCCCAAGCAGGTAATTTATTCCACCAGTCATTGTTGCAGCGGCAACACCTTGTGGTAAGGTAGCAGGATAGGCTAACCAGATGAACCATCCCATCCAGAAACCAATCAATAGGTCTCTTTCAACATCTTCAACATCTCTCCATTCTCTAAATTCTTTAGAGTATAATTTGTGCAGACGATTTGCTATGAATTCTATTTCCTTGGGTGTACCTACAATTGCAGCTCTAACGGCAGCGGTTACGAACCAGAATAGTAGACCTAGATCGACCCATGTTCGTAAATCATTGTCGCCTGGAACAAAAGCCATGATTAATGGAGCCAAGTTAACCATCAAGAAACCAATTCCTCCAGCAAGCGCTACACTACCCCATAATGAGCCGGGGACTAGTGGTTCTTGTGGAACTTCGTATTTCTTACGAGGAAGGGCTACTAAGAGCATGGCTAATCCTGGTCCCCAAAATAGGCTGAGAGTCGAGAATGTTGATTGTTGCCCACCTATGCCGATATCATCTATAGCGTCAATAATATCTTCAGAACTTGCAGTTCTACTAGCAGAGAAAGTTACGTGGCCAGAAGAATCGATTACGACAATTGAATCAGAAACACCCATTGGCATTCTTTGTGCGAAACGGCTTTTTCCATCATCGATGAGAATTGGCCAACTTGCATTGGTAATGTCGGCGATAACTTCCAAATCATCCATACGAACATTTTCACCGGTTACAACCTGAACGATACTCACATCATCACCGCGTCGGTCTGCAACATTTTCCAACTGTTTACTCTGGTCTACCGCGTTTGAAGAAGATGGTAAGGTGATACCGATTACTACGGCATCTTTCCCTTCCAATAATTCATCCAATGATACAGAACCATTTCCATTCTGGTGAAGGATAAATGAGGGGGCCCTTGCATCACTAGCAACGATTTCTTCACCGCCTAAATCAGGAAGGTCACTCGCAAGTGGTATCATCAAAATCGCCATAATCACTAGGGCCACCATTAGAGGTGGTGGAAGAAGTAGGCCTTGCCTTAATTGTGAAATCAGATAGGCAATAACTGCTACAAATCCGGAAATTGAGAGCCATAGGAAAGCACTGGCCAGTGGTTCGTCATCGGCTTCAACATGGAATCGAATAATTCCTTCGTGATCACAATTTTTGCCTGCTACTCCATTGATTCCAGTATCTATGGTCTTTAGACAAACGATTAGTACATTATCGCCTGATGGAAGTGGTTCTGTACCTGTCCAAACCGTTGAAGGAGTCCCCATTTCGTCGGTTCTAGGGTGTCTTTCACTGGTGGTAGTGAATCCTTCCACCCGTAAGTCCTCATCATACACTCTCAACTCATCGGGTGCAACTGGACCATAGATGTTCATTGAGGTGAAATCTGCGTCGAGATCATCGAATCCCCATGGTAGGGTTGCAACCATCTCTATGTGAGCTAATCCGGCATCATCTGCAAAGACTTCGATAACTGGTTCATCAATCATTTTTCCTTTGATTACGATTCCACCAGCGAAATCACCATCTCCACCCCATTCAATATTGATATTGTATGGGCAATTTGTAGAAGCTGACATCGAATAAGTGATTATGTCTCCCTGCCTTGCAGTGATGTTTGCAAATTCGACTTGAGTACTCATGTTGTGTGCATCAGCCGAAGGTTCGTACACATTTTCTGTCACAGTTCCGAAATAACTGAAGTCTCCGATTTGGACCTGAGTGTCAATAGTAACAGGATTGCTAGTTCTGCATTGCGCCCATGGCAGGCCAGAACCTGCTTGAACATATGCGGCTACATATGTTGAGATTTCAAAAGTGCCATTGAATCCCATTTCGAGAGGAGGCATTGACAATGTTCCAATGGATGCCCCTTGCCCTGCTTGAATCTGCACACTTCCCATCGATGCACCTTGATAATCACGTGTCAAGTTGACATTATTTTCAGTACCACTGAGGAAAATTCGATGCAATTCATTGTTTTCCCAAAATACATCTCCTGGCTTGTAAATTTCATCTTCACCAGATGCATTTGAAATTAGAGGGCTAATCGCTGGAATGCATATGCACACCAAGGCAACTAATGCAATCCACCTCCTCTGCATATTCTCACCCAAGCGCTATGAGTTGAAGAACCCACATCATAGATGTGGGAATCCAAGATGCCACCACATTGTTACAATTCCAAAGGTAATTGCAGCAGCGTTTACGGTTCCTTTTGTCATCAATCCACGGTTCTCAAGAACCGCTCCAAGGATACTATCAACCTGACATCCTAACCAGCCGATTAAGGCTACCAGTAGTGTCAATTCGATATTTTGTTCGGACAAAAACGCGAGACCTGCAATTATGCTGGAACCGATAGCAGCAGCGATTTGTCCATTTGGAGAAAAACCTCCGTTTAATCCGGCTTCACACTTTTTCATCGTTGTAATCATCCTGACACGATCATCAAGGCAACCTATCTCTGAAGCAAAAGTGTCAGCAGTGGCTACAGAAACTGCAGCAGCGAATAACCACAAACCATTCGCGTGGTCATCCAGAATGAATGCGATAAGTGCAACCAAACCAGGAAGGCCACCATTTGCAACTACATTCCCCCAACTTCGATGTCCATCAATCGATTCAGAAAGACCCTTGGCGGCCTTTTCTTCTAAGCGCCATTTTGTTGCTTTGTGAGATGTTCCGAGGAAACCCAGCAAAATTATCAGCCAAGTCCAATGACCTAATGCTCCAACAACAATACCAAGTGCAGCTGCGGCATAAACGCCAGTTCTATCCAGAACACGATACTTTTCAGAGATGAGAATTAAGATGCCAACGATTCCAAAGGTAACCAATAGGTTACCTTCCGTCAGCCCAGGTTGCAAGATGTCAACCATGAATCTCCCCAATCCCTCCGACGGGAATCACCGTCTATACCTTGCCCCTATTTTTGAGTCAAGAAATCGGTTTGAAAAGTCCTTGAATTACGACGGAAGATGCATTACTGCGGCTAATATCTCTCTTCCAATTACCCATAGAGTAGCAATCAGAATGACAATCCACACCAAACTAGCAATAACTTGCACAATTATGTCGGTTCCAATGAATAACCAACCGACAATCCAGCTGCTACCATTCCAAGCCGCATGTCCGGCAATTGCCAATGCTATGCCAATTATAGGATTGGTAGGTAATTTCCAAACTTTGTCGATTGGTTTGTATAACCATCCTCGCACAGTTTTCCCCATCGAACTTAGTTCTCTCTCAGTGTTCACAACTTGTCCTGATTCTCCATCAAAAACTACCCAAGTGGTCGAATCTTGATGAGATAATTGGTCTTTGGAAATCCCTCGTTTTATGCACAAGTACCACCCGATTGAAACTCCAGAGAGACCAGTCCATAATGCGTGACCGGGTATTGAACCGATTCCTCTTATGACGGCGGTTAGTGAATATGTGACTGCCAAACCACCGAATGATCCCATGATGTATAGTAGATTTTCTAACAACGCAAACCCTAGACCTACCGAGAATCCAATTTGAAATCCGCGCTTAGGAGAATCTATCATTTTGTATAGACTTAGAACAAAAGCAGCTTTGCATAATTCTTCACCTACAGGCGCGCTAATTGTGAGGATTAAGAATTCACCAATAGTGCCTGGTTCCATTGATTCGATGCCAATTGCAATCAGCATCAATGGAAATAGTAAGGAGTTGATTACTAAAGCAGGGAAAGTGGACAACATACCCGCGATTAACATCTTTTCACCGTCGATTTTTGTAGTCATCAATTGAAAGTGTCTGGTTGAGAATGCCCACCATGCATGCACAGGCAAAGAGAAACCGAATAGCCAAGCTGGAACTCCAACCAAGACTGCAATCACCAACCAAACCGGTTCATCGCTAAGCATTGCTGGTAGCAAACCTAGGAATGCGGTAATCACAGTAAGTGAAAACACAATCCACAGAGTTGATGTGGGAGGCATTTCAAGTGGAGGAGAATCTTTGATTAGATGATGTGAGAATGTAGTTGGTACAGGGGTGATTAACATTCTAGCGTCTGGTAAAATATGCTGATTTGCACCTTCTAGGTCAGGAGTGGCCATAATGACATGAGTCAATTTAGGCCTTCGAGCATACATGAATATCAGTAATAATGGGATTGAGCAGATCATCGAGAAAATCGTTAGTCCATAATCTCCTACCAACATACCAAATAATGCTTCAACCATTGTCATGGCAAGGATGAATAACAGAATTACAATTCCTATCATTCTCCAAATAACGCTCCAAGGTGATGATTTGGAAGCCAATGCAAGGCCCTTAGGTGGCGGTGTGAGTGGCGCCATTATCGCTTGCATATCATTGGCAGATGGCACGTACTAAACCAATTTTGTTATTGGGTCCCCGCTCAGTTCGCCCATCACTCGTCACTGAAACAGCAGTCCGCTCAAGTGCGCTCATCATCGCAGGGATACGAGCCAAGGGGTGAACGGTTATCATCACTCGCTAAGGAATCCGTATGTCCAATCGTGGGGAGGAGCGAAAGTTTCCTTGATGGAACGAGGGCTTACCCAGCGCAGTAGATTCAATGGAGAACCTGCTTTGTCATTGGTTCCACTTCCTCTTGCACCACCAAATGGTTGCTGTCCAACAACCGCACCGGTTGGCTTGTCGTTGATGTAGAAATTACCTGCACTGAAACGGAGTGCTTCGATTGCAGTCTCGATATGTCTTCTATCGGTTGCGAAAATAGATCCTGTCAGAGCATATTCTGATGTTGAGTCACACACTTCCAAGATTCTCTCAAAATCATTGTCTGGATAGATGTGAATAGATAATACTGGGCCAAATATTTCCTCAGCCATACTTTCATAGCGTGAATCTTTACAAGTTATCGTGGTTGGTTCAATGAAATATCCTGTTGAGTCATCGTAATTCCCTCCAGTGACAATTTCGCATCCAGGGTCTTCCTTTGCTCGATCTATGTATCCAGTGATATTGTCAAATGATTTTCTGTCAATAACCGCTGACATGAAATTGGAGAAATCTCTTGGGTCGCCCATGGTAATCTTTGAGACTTCATCGCAATAATCGTCCTTAATCGCATCCCAAACACTCTCAGGTATGTAAGCACGGCTTGCTGCACTGCATTTTTGTCCTTGGTATTCAAAACCACCACGTAGTAATGCGACCAATAGTCCTCTTTTGTCACAATCTGGATGAGCTACGATGAAGTCCTTACCGCCAGTTTCTCCAACGATTCTTGGATATGAACGCAAATTCTCAAGATTGTTTGCAATGTCCTTCCACATTTTTCTGAAAACAGCAGTAGAACCTGTAAAGTGAACGCCAGCCAGTTCTGAGTGAGACATGCAAATGTCGCCTACAAGGCTTGCTTTACCCGGAATGAAGTTGATTACACCAGGTGGTAATCCAGCATCCATCATCAATCGCATCAATCTATAGTTCGATACATAGGAGTTCCTTGATGGCTTCCAAACACCAGTGTTACCCATGATGGCAGCACTCGAAGGTAGATTTGCAGCAATACTGGTGAAATTGAATGGAGTGACGCTGAAAACGAAACCTTCCAAAGGCCGCACTTCACTAGAATTCCACATCGAAGAAGGCGAGACTGGCGGTTGTAGATCTTCGTAAATTTGGCGGCAATAATCGCTGTTAAATCTCCAGAAATCAATCAATTCGCATGCCGAATCAATTTCTGCTTGGTGACAAGTCTTTGATTGGTTAAGCATGGTCGATGCGTTGATTTCCGCTCGGCGTGAACCTGCTAGAAGTTCGCTAGCCTTCAGAAATATTGCACAGCGTGCTTCCCATGGCATAGTCGACCACATTTTGTGTGCATCTAATGCGCCTTCAATTGCTGCATTGATCTCTTCCTCACCTGCCATGTGTACTCTTGCAATAACATGGCTGTGGTCGTGTGGCATTACTTGTTCAACCACATCACCAGTGAATACTTCCTCCCCATTGATAATGCATGGAATTTCTAAAATTTCGCTTTCTTGTCTAGCTAATTCCGCCTTCAACAACGCTCTCTCATTACTGCCCGGAAGATATCCTAAGACTGGCTCATTGACAGGGGTTGGGGGTCGAACTACGTTGTTCACCATATTCACCCCGAAGGGGTGTTACTCAAAATAATGCCCATCAGTAAAGGTGGGACATTTTTTGTCGAATTTTGGCTATTTTTGGTGCTACGACCATTTGACAGTAGCCATTTCCAGGGTTTGATTGGAAGTAATTGTGATGGTACTCTTCAGCCTCGTGGTAATTCGATATTTCTGTAATTTCGGTTACGATTTCCTCGTCGAAATATTGCTGAAAATCTTCTTTAATTCTTTCAGCAAGAATCTTTTGAGATTCATTTGTGTAGAATATTGCCGAGCGATATTGTGTTCCGATGTCATTTCCTTGACGATTCAATTGTGTTGGGTCATGCAATGTGAAGAAAACTTCGAGGATTGTCTCAAAGGAAATTACGGATTCATCAAAGAGGAGTTCGACAACTTCTGCATGACCTGTCGAACCGCTACAAACAGAGTTGTATGTCGGCTTAGGATCATGGCCTCCAGCATATCCCGGTAGAGCAGATTCAATACCTTGCATTTCTTTGTAGGCTCCCTCTATACACCAAAAGCAGCCACCTCCAAGTACCGCTCTTGCCATAGCAATGCTAGCAGTTTATTGTATATTGATTTCTGTAAACCTCAATGCGTGGGAATAATTAGTTTGGACATAATCGAATAATCATGCGAGTCACACTTTTGGTGTTGATTCTGCTTCTCGGTAATGTTCCGATGCAGGTCGATGCTTCTTCAGGTAGAGCGATGACTGCAGAAATTGTTCTCAATGATTATGTTTGGACTTCAGCTGATGAAATTCAAGTTGAAGTCTATGTTTCTGGTGCTCCATTCAATCGAGATATTACTCTAAATTGGGAATTGCATGATGAAAATGGCTTGATTTTGAACGACACCATAGTATTCCAGATGGGTGCTTCTACACATATTGTTCAAATCACTCTAAGCAAATTTTACGCTGGAGGCACTTATCACGACATTTCAGTAGATGTAAGCCTTGACTCAGCGGTCGCTACTGATAATTATCCATTTACTGTTCTCAGGGAATCTTTACTCCAACCAGCTTCAAATCTAGTGGTCTTTGGAGATTCTCTTTCTGACATGGGTAACGGAAACGCGAGTGCAATCGTTTCAGTGGTCTTTTCTTCTCCACCATATTGGAATGGTCGATTTTCAAATGGGCCGGTTTGGA
>CAZEXE010000060.1:0-9688 GCA_964516645.1 uncultured Candidatus Poseidoniales archaeon | reverse complement strand
GGGTAAGGCCGGATTCGGACTTGCTTACGTTATGGACGGTCTAAAGGAAGAGCGCGAGCGCGGTATCACAATCGATGTCGCACACAAGGAGTTCTTTACACCGAAGTACTACTGGACCATCATCGATGCTCCAGGTCACCGTGACTTCGTAAAGAACATGATCACCGGTGCTAGCCAAGCAGACACAGCAGTTCTGCTATGTGCTGCTAACGACGGTGTCAACGCTCAGACTAAGGAACACGCATTCCTTGCTAAGGTATTGGGTGTTTCCGAACTGATTATCCACGTTAACAAGATGGATATTTCTGGTGTTGACTGGTCTGAAGACAAGTACAAGTCCGCTTGTACTGAAGTTACCAACTTGCTAAAGATTGCAGGATTCGGTGGCCAACTAGACCGCATCCCAATGATTCCAGCTTCCAGCCTTAAAGGAGACAATGTCTTCAACAAGTCTGACAATAGCCCTTGGTACTCTGGACCAACACTATTCGAAGCTATTGACGCTGCACCAATGCCAAATAAGCCAGTCGACAAGCCACTTCGCCTACCTATCCAAGATGTCTACAAGATTTCTGGAATCGGTACTGTGCCAGTCGGTAAGATTGAGACAGGAACTCTGAACGTTGGTAAGACTGTAGTCTTCAACCCATCTCAGAAGTCCGCTGAAGTCAAGTCTATCGAGATGCACCACACAATGGTACCTAAGGCTGAACCAGGAGACAACGTTGGATTCAACGTTCGTGGACTAGCAGCTGTAGATATCCGCCGTGGTGACGTTGCTGGATACTCAGACAGTGAACCAACATTCGTTCGCCACGATGAAACATTCGTCGGACAAATTCAGTTGATGGACATTCCAAAGGCTGTATCAATTGGTTACACACCTGTATTCCACGCACACACCGCTCAGGTCGCTGTGCGCTTCCAGGAATTACTTGAGAAGACTAACAAGGCAGGAAAGGAAGCTAACCCTAGTTTCTTGAAGACCGGTGACGCTTGTCTGATCCGCTTCCAGCCTACAAAACCAATGGCAATCGAGCAAATGGATACATTCCCAGAATTATCCCGCTTCGCTATTCGTGACATGGGTAAGACCGTCGCTGCTGGCGTCTGCCTAAAGATTGAGAAGAAGTGAGTTTGAGTTCCGACTGGACTACGATCCGAATGGAAGAGAGGTGAAATCATGGCAGCAGTGACCATCATCAAACTAACTGGCGAAAATCATCGTGACATCGATGCAGTCGCGTCCCAGATTAAGACAATCTGTGACAATGGAGGCATCAGTCTGCGAGGACCAATCCCACTACCAACTCGACGCCTTGTGGTTCCATGCCGCAAAGCTCCTGATGGTGAGGGTAGTGAAACATACGATCACTGGGAAATGCGCATTCACAAGCGCCTTCTAGAGATGGACATCACTAGCGGAAAGGACGAGAGCGCTCTAAGACAAGTTGCTCGCATTCCAATTCCTGATACGGTCAGCATCGAATTATCGATGCGCTCGATGAATTGAAACTGATACAGTCAGGGGCGCATTTGCGCTAACCCCGATGAGTAGGCGGTGAGTTTAGTCTATGTGCTGACTCTCCAAATGCTTGCCGTCTACTCATCAACATTTTTCCTAACTCAAAGTGTTGCAATTTCAGCAACACCAGAATCAACAAGATAGTTGGCAGTCATTTCGTCTAGGAATAGTACATCGCCAGCACCTAGTGTGATTTCTCCATCGATGGTAATGATAGGCTCATCTAGGGACTGGATTACTCTGATTCTGAGCAATTCATCTTGAACTGGTTCCAATGCTTCCTCTTCTACAATTTCTACTGGTGACACAGACTCGGCTTCTGCTGCCGCCCAAGCATCGAAGTCCATTTCTTCCTTTTTCTTTGAGGGGGCCAATTCCATTGCCGCTGCATGATTTTCACCTTCTCCGATTTCAATCACAGTAGATTCGCTAACAGGTTGTGTGCCGGCTAATTCTGGAAACTCATCAGCTTTGGCAAGAAGATCTTCTTCATCGGCTTCGGAATCAGGCAGTGGTTTGTTATTGTCTTCCAGCGCGATTGTTGGAGGCCCTTGTCCGGTTAAGCCTCCACTTTCTGGAACAAATGAATCCAATTGGGTAGTTCCCACAGCCATACGAATTTCTTCCTGCAATTCTTCAGCAGCTATACCTATTTGCATACCATTCCAATTTACTGCTTGTTTGAATTTATTCAATTGTTCTGCTGCATTTGCATAGAACTCTCTCTCAGCAGGGTCATGCCTCGTCCAGTCTAGGCCCGCGAGATCTTGTCCTTGTGGCCCTCCCTCAGTTCGTAATGCTATGCTAGCGGAATGTTGCACCAATGCAACCATTCTCTTTCGCGCTAATTCAGATGCAGTACGTCGGATATTTGCTTGGCGCTTCTGCATTGTTTGCATTTTTAGAGATGGCCCAACAGTCTTGTAAACTTCGTGAATTTCCATTTCGACAGTATCCAATAATTGCCCTACTTTCTCCCAAAAATCATTGCGAGGAAGCGGCATTGGAACACTTCTTCCAACCTGTTGGCGAAGGGTTGAGAATAGTTGTTCTTCTATCTCTCTGACCTGAGAAGGATTTAGGAAGGTCCGCTCGGCCATGCTTCTTTGCGTGGCGCGGGACACCTATCAACCCTTCAGCGAATATACTTGAACAAACAGGACGAAGATTGAAACACTCCAAGTGTGGGTTCACCGACGGTGAACCCAATTAGACAAGCCTGTGCTCTAGTCTTTCTGATGTTGCTTGCCCCGTGGGCCACAGCAGATATTTCTACTTGGCAAGGGCCTTCATCCGTACCAGATGATGCGGGATTATCACCCTCTAATTCAACATATGATGGATTCACAATTCCGACGAATTCTACAATCTCTAGTTCTGAATTTTCAGTTGAGCCGAAATGGGTAGAGGCCGAAGATAATGGAACGTATTGGTCACCAGACATGGTATCTGGATTTTCTGGAGGCAGTGTGAATGGGACTTCGTATTTGACAGCAAATGGTGAACTTACTCTTGCTACGAATTCAACTTATGGAGAAATGACCGATTTCGAAACCAGTGAACCACAATTCGCAACTTGGTCGTCACAGGGTGATGAATTTTGGATGCCAGTCAATCTTTCCAATGTGACATTTGGACCAAAAGATGCAACCTCAGGAGATTATGCCGCAGGAACTAACGGCTCAATAAATCCAGGTTCTGAAGGATACATAAGATCTGAATTCTGGCCGGTACCAAATGTGGTAAGATACTTCAATCTCTCATTCGATCGTTGGAATTCATTAGATTCCGGAGACCTCGCTGAGTTCCATTATTCAACCGATAATGGACAGAATTGGCAAGCATTGGATAATTGGTCTGGAACAACAACAGATTGGGTAACAGAGGAATATTCTCTAGACTCATTGGCTCAAAATGCTAGCCATATCGGATTCAGGTTCTATGTGAAAACACTGAATCAATCCAATGTTTCAGAAGGTTTGTTCATCGATTCGTTCAATTTGTCCAACGAAGGCAATCCTTTGGCAGCTTGGTTCCACGGTAACGCAAGTGGCCAATATTCGATGAATGCAGATGGTACTCTAATTATCCCAGTCGATATTTCTGGACTTAGCGCTCCTTTAGAATTCACTTACTGGGCAAATTGGGATATACAGGGAGGAAATTTCGATAACCTTGTGGTTATGATTTCGCAAGATAACGGCACTTCTTGGACAATAATGAGTCCTTTACCAGGTGTTCCTGCCCATGGAATAACTACAGGAGGTAGCACTTTCACTCAACAATCCTATGGCTGGAGAGAATTGTTGCACCCTTTCCCTGCTTGGGCAGCAGGTAATGTAAATGCTTCCAATACATTACTCAAGTTTAGAGTCACAACAGATGGCTCAGTAAATTATGGTGGTAGTTCTATTGATGGTTGGGAGGGAATAATGATTGACGATTTACGCGTGTTATCAGGAGTAGGAACTCAAAATATGCAAACTCGGTTGTTAGCAAATTTCACCAGTAATGCTAGTCAATATCTCGAATCTTTTCCAGGCTATGCGAATGAGTGGCAACATGTAAATTGGGAAGGATATAATGGACCTTGGTCGACATTCGATTCTTTCGAGGCAGTTCAAGGACTTCCTCCTGGATGGAGGATAGACCATATCCGCGGTTCTACTTCATGGGAGCGCGGAATGATTGACAATAGCAATGGATACGGTCCGAATTCAACATCTTGGCCAAGTGGAAGTAAAGGAATGGGCATCAATCTAGATGGAATCTATTCCAACAATGTGTACACACATCTTGTTTCTCCAATCTATCATGTACCAACAGGTGCAACCGCAAGGCTGACATTCAATCATTGGATTTGCACTGAAACTGCATGGGATGGCGGGTCTATTTTCACATCTATCGACGATGGGATAACCTGGCAACATTATGGCGATAACATCACAGGGTTTTATGAAAGAATCTCGCAAATAAATCCGAATTCTCCATTGTATGGAAAGGGAATTTTCGACGGTTCAACCGTTGCAAATGGTTGCGGAACAGCGAATGCAAACCATACATTCAGTAGAGTGAGTGGCGATGTTTCTCATCTCGCTGGAAATGATGTTAGAATTAGATTCTCATTCTTCGCTGACCAATATGTGGAAGAAGATGGTTGGTACATTGATGATGCAGGAATAGTAATCGATAGATTCCAATATAATGGAACTTGGACTAGCCCAGTAATCGATGCAGATGACTCTGGATGGGCTCGCTTGACTTCATTATACGAAATGCCAGAGGGGACAAATGTTGTAGTCGATGTTTTAGATGTCAATGACAATATTGTCGAAGGGCATGAAAACATGACATTGCCTTTTGATTTGAATATCGCAGCATGGGAATATCCACAATTGAAATTCAGAGCCAAACTATCTACTGAAAACGAGACACTGACTCCAAGAATACAAATTTTACATCATGGAGTTACAGAATATTTCAACTTGGAAATGTTAGAGAGAAGAGATCCAAATTTGCCCGATTGGGTATCTATCCCAAGTATTGCACCTTCCAATTCTTCAGAATATACTCTACAAATCGAATTGCCGGTATGGAGGCCATATGGTGATGTGGAATTAGAGTGTGAAGGAAATGTTTCTGCACGAATCAATTCGATTACAGATAGAATACCTATGCTGACCTATGGTTCTGCTCCTATCAATGCTCAAGGCAGTGTAATGGATGAAGGAGAATGTGGTGATGTTTTGGTCAATAGTTTCGGGCCCGCTCAATCCACAACCCTTGAATTAAGGATTCAAGGAGGAGAAGAATTCGATTGGATCAAGATTGAACCAGTCACTTTGTTAGCACCTAATTCGCCTAGTATCGATTTAGGCGCTGATGGTAATCTTGATTGGAAGTGGGATGGTAATTTCCATCATACCACTGAATTGCATTCTTTGGAAATAGATGGAGTAGATACTCCTCTTTCCACTTTAGGTGGCTTTGAGGTAAATTATTCTGAATCGTTAAATTTCTCAATTCTACTTCCGGCTAGGAATCTTTCTCAACAGTCTTGGAATTGTGGGTCTCCTTTACATTGTTTCAATGGAGGATTAAATTTCATTACCAATGGTTCACTTATTCCAGCGATAAGTGAGAATTATGTCTGGATTGATAATACAGGTTTTTCACATTATATGTCCGAATATAAATTCCAATTTACAACCAATCAACAAACCGGTTTCAAACTGCTTTCAGTGAACTATATTTCAGGGTTCAGTCATTCGATTTTCATAAATTCGTCTCTTGCCGAATTCTTCATTCCAAATCTAGACTTAACTTCAACAATGGAGGTTAAAATTTCAGCCGAAAGAGGGGGTATTTTATTCGATGGAGAAATCACTCATGAGAAATCAATTATTGATTCATGGTTATCATTACCGCAACAAACGTTCAGGCCAGGTCTGATACAGTCTGCGACTTCAAACCATGAGATTCTAGCAGATACATCAGCATTAGAATCAATCAATCTCAAGATTTCAACAAGCCAAAACATTGCAGATACAATTGCTGAGATAACTGTCGATAACCTTGCCAACGGCGGGCGATTCCTGCAAAATTCAGGAGCAGGAGTATTAGCTCTTGATTCAGGCAACAGTTCTTGGGATGGACATAATGTAACTTGGTCCCTTGAAGCAAAATGGATGCTTGATGATAACCCGCGCTTGTATTGGTTTGCTTCTGCTATCAATGTGGATGGAATGTCATTAGGCCCAGTCATGGATATTTCCGGTTCTGCACAACATGCAGCGTCAACCAACGATCTAGAGGTAATCTCTCTACAAGCATGGTCCGACAACCGCCCATTACATGATTTCTCAAACCCATTATGGCCGTTGAATGTCATGGGCGATAATGAAATTACAATTTCAGGAGAAGTAAGATATTCTGGCTTGGATGGAATTAATCCTTTACCTCAGGATGTGGATTTATTGATTCAATTATTGGATGGAGAAGAAATTCTAGACAATGTTTCAACAAATATTGACACGGAAGGTAAGTTCAACACTTCTCTAGTCACTCCAAATAATCCTATTCTTAGCGGAAGCGAACTCACAATATTACCGCGCTTAGTCAACATAGGCGACTCACAAACGACTACCGCCCTTGATGCAACATCAATATTTCAAGAAGCAAGACTAATTCTTGATGCTAATAATTCTGAAGTAATCTCATTAGAAATCGATGCACCTGGCGGAAATCAACCCGCAGATGGCCATGTTTGGCACCCTGGGCAAGATATTCCATTACAATTACAATTAGAGGATGATAACGGCCTTCCTGCTAAGATGGAATTGTACTATAACCGAAGTGGCCGAGGTTGGGAATCATTAGAATTCCTAACTCCAATAGGTGCAAAATCTGCAACAGTAGATTTGCCACTAATCGATGAAGGTAGCGTCCCTCTACCAAGTGAAGAAGTTGGCTGGTTAGATGTTTACATTGACGGTACAGATTTGGCTGGCAACCCTTTGACAGGCGGTGGTGATTCACAACAACCCTACGCACGCATACATGTTCAGCCAAGATACTCGACTTGGATTAATGGAGAATCAATAGGTTTAGACCGAATTGATGGGCAGTTATTGCCAGGAAATACTCATCGATTCAATTTCACGGTTTCTGATGACAATGGAATCGAATCTATTGATAGAATAAGAGTAGTCCTTTCGAAAGACGAGGGTATTTGTGGAATTGATTGGATGCCTTGGAGTGGAGAAGTCATCCACGATGTTGGATGCTTCATCAAGCCACCAACAATCCAAGCAGTGCAAAGGTGGCAAGCAAATACTTGGGATGTGTATTTCGACTTTGAATTACGATGGGACCTGGATGAAGATTTTGCAGGAATACAAAATATTCCATCTCTGAGATTGTGGGACGAGAACGCTCCTTTGGATGCAGCGTTCACATCAATAGATCTCTATTCTTGGTCAATCCATAGTGGAATTGACTTACGGGTTGTAGATGTTGTAGACAAGGTTGCACCACTTGGTGATTTCATTGATGACATTGCCTACATACATGGTCAAGATATTGTTGACATTGATGTTACTGCATATCACATGGGATACGATATTCCTGCACATAATCTCCCATTTAGTGCAACATATACCATTGATTTAATCGGTAATAATGGAACTACAATAATAACGAATTCACTGAATAGCGATGGCACTTCAACAAATCGAATAGTATTTGATTCAGCGTTTTATGGAACTCAAATCAAGTTGATAGTAAAATTGGGTAATGTGTATAATCATAACACAACTGGAGACGATATTGACTTAGTAATTGATGATTCACCGCCTACAATTTCTGTCTCAAGCGGCCATTTGGTAAGCATAGATTCGAATGAACTTGACCAAGTCCTAGTTCAAGTCACTATGACCGACGATCACGGATTAAATTCTCAACCGTTGACGATGTATTGGAATTATGTTCGCCAAGGAAGATTGGTAGACAATTCTCAAGGTAGTACAGTTATTCCGGTTGAATTTCAAAGTGCTAGGTCGAATTTGTATTCAGCAACTATTGACATGAACACCTCTTCAGATTTACAAAAGGGCGACTCAATCATGGTTTGGTTCGAAGGTCTTGATGCTTCAGGGCGTTCAATTGTAGGGCTAGGGACAAGTGACGTGGATCCGATTTACACCCTTATTCGCTGGATTGCATATGAGCCTGAGTTGAAAGAAATCATTACCACTCCGTACAGGCCAGATGTTGGTGACATTATTTTCATCGATTGTAGGATTCAAAATAATGGATTGCTTGATGGCGAATCGAATTTGACACTAGTTGATGGTAATGGAAAGGTTCTGGAGCGCCTTAACTTTACTCTCTTAGTCAATATGGAAATAACTCACACCTTTGAGGTAGAAGCTTGGCAAGAAGGCGACCTTGGCTTGCGTCTCCAATTAGATGGCCAAGATTTGATACCAGTTCCATTATCTAATGTTCAAGTTAGGACTGATGATTCGTCCAATTCGCAAGCAACGCTTCTTGGTTTATCGGTTTTGTCGGTTTTCATCGCAGGAATTTTGCTATTTATTGCCAATTCACGTCGGAATAATCAGTTTAATTTCGATGAGGAAGAATGATGTTTGATGAACTCGGCGCAGGGCTCAAGCCGGAGTACCCGAGTGGTCAAAGGGGGCGCACTCAAGATGCGCTGCGAAATGCTTCGTAGGTTCAAATCCTACCTCCGGCACTTAACCAATGGCACCCTCTAGTTGACATCTGTTGAGAGAAGTTGCAAAGGACTAGAGAAATTATTATGGTCTATTCATTTACTCGAACAATGAATCAAATGGATTACACCAACCCATATCGGCCACACAAAACGCGAATTCTTGCAGTTATTCTTTTGTTCATTTCAGCATCTTTCGCCACTATGTTGCCAACTGTTTCGGCCGATGATGATTTTTCAAGTGCAACCTTACTTCAATCCGGAGTAATGGTTGAGGGAATAGTGAATGATCCGGCTGGAACAGATTCTCACGACTATTATCGCATTGATGTTTCAATTGGTGATTCAATAGTGTTTGAATTAGGCAGCGATGATTATGCAAATTTTTGCATTTTTGAAGGTACTAGCAACGATATAGCGTGCTATGGCTGGGTCGAATCAGTGGTCAAGCATTATGTTCATGCCCAAAATGATACCTACTATGTTGAAGCCACTTGTCAGGAATGCGAGTGGGGAGGCGTATCTGGAGCATACAATATCACTGCGACAGTATATTCCGATGAAGCCGGAGATTCGATGAATGAATCTACGTATTTGGAACCAAACACTCTTGTTTCAGGTACGGCTATTGGCACTGATACTGATTTTTTCCACACTCCGGTTGTTAATGGTGATACCATTCATGTTGTCATCGATTCTGATGATGGGCATATGACCTCTTATTCGATTTATGATGAAAACGAAATCGAAATTCAGAACGATTCAGAACTAGGAGATTATGATTTCAATGTTAGTATAACAGATAGCGGTAATCTAACAATAGAACTGACATGTGCTTTTGAAGAACAGTGTAATTACAGTTTGATTGCTTCAGGAAGTTCGTATGTGCCAGATACAGATGGCGATGGCGTCACAGATGATTTAGA
>CAZEXE010000059.1:0-9727 GCA_964516645.1 uncultured Candidatus Poseidoniales archaeon | reverse complement strand
CATCGCCTTGTGTCATGGCTACGTGCACTAAGTCATCGCCTCCATCACTAGACATGTTTCCTTCAGCATCCCTGTCAGCAAACGTATAAATTTCTAAACTACTACTGCTTTGGATTTCTTCATACTGAAAGTAGGTGCACATTGAAGGTCCCTCTTCATAGATTTCTTCACCAATTTCCAACATTTTTTCCTTCCATTCTTCCGATACAGTTAAAGAATCGAAATTTGGAGTTTCAATATCACTTACAAATACAGTACAATATCCTGAATTTTTCAGTACCATCCCGCGCTCATATGGGTAGGCGCTTGTGCAACTGCTTACACCACCCTCTTCTTCTGAAATACAAATTTTGTAGTAATTACCTTTATCTGTTATCTTAATATTGAAAGCATCATATTCATACATACATAATCCATCTTCAGGGATTATTTCTCCGTGTTCTTCCCATAGATCACATTCTCCATCAACAGTAGGATATACTGCAGTCATTGAATCTTCTTCAAAGATATAGCCAACTCCATTTTCGTCCCAGAATATTTCGCCATAGAAATCCGGCTCAGTTAGATAATCATAAATGAAATATCCAGCAGTACCCACTCCTCCTAAGACCAACACAGATACAATAACGATTGTTTTGACAGACATACCGCCAGCGGCTGCTGCACCTGCTGTTGCAACTCCACCTCCAGTAGCCATCCCTCCTGCTGTTAATCCTCCGAGTTCCATACTTCCAGGTGGCGGGGGCGCCATCATTGCCGCTCCTTCCATAGGTGCTTGAAATTCAGGATAATATTGGCTGGTAAAATGTATAGCATCGGCATTCGAGTGCCCCTGTTGCAGCAACGATTGATAGTATTGGTTTGCATCCATTGGCAAATCCATAATATGCTTTTGATTTAGTACTTGGGATAGATTAGTGATTGAGTGACATCAAGGTCTTGTACTCCATCACCAAATGCCAATCGTTCTTCTTGAGTCATGTCTCCACATACTAATGAATAATCTAATACTGAAGCAACAGCTTCAGGATGGAATTGTACCGTGCGAATGGGTCTTGTAGGGTGCTTGCATGCAACAATTTCACAGTGGTCTGCAGATGCAAGAACTACCATTTCTCCAGAGTCGATAACATGGTCTTGATGTGTGAATAATTGCCTCGTTTTAGAACCGTCATTATAGACGACTTCAGCAATAAACGACGAGCCTTCTTCTGCTCTAGTCACTTCACCACCCAACGCTTTGCAGATGATTTGATGGCCGAAACAAATTCCATACAGTGGAACAACACAATTACGAATCAATTGTGCAACATCGTCCATCCATGGCTCCCACGTCGATACATTTCTTCTACTACCTGTAATTATTATCGCATCAACGTCTTCTGGTTTATCGATTCTTGTTCCGAATGGATATTGCTTTGGCTCATTGGTATGTGGAGCCCAAAGAAGAATTTCGAAGCCGGGGAAATGGCGAATGATTTCCTCTACTCCTTTTTTGCCAAATGCTTCTCTTTCAGCGAGTAGATCCACTACCAACAACTTCGGCATTTCACTCCTCTTCCTCATTTGGCAATATGTCAGATTCGAAGGATTTCAAAGTCAGAATAAATGAAAGTGCAAGCAAATATTCCATCGGTGCAGCCCAATTTATCCAAGGCTGTAACAAATCTAAGTCATTTGTATCAAAGAAATCAGGATGCTTTTCGATTCCCAGTCCCATAGAATAGGTCATAACAAAGAATGCGATGAAGCCTAAAGTGATTGAAACATATCGCAAATTTTTCCCTTTTTGACTTCCGTTTTTCATTGCTAAGTGGGTCAATACACCCCATGCTAAACCGAAGTGAAATACATTCAGTGCAGTAGTAATGTGAAGAGTAAGGTGGTCATACATATCCCAGAAAGACATCAATGCTAAATTTGCTCCCACGAAAATCCCGCTAAACAATGACAAATGCATCCAATACCAACGTGCACTTGTTTTGTTGACCTCAAATAGTCTCCAAGATAAGTACATCAAGACGATACCAGTCACGAAAAATCCAATCGTGAAAACATAGCGCTCTAAGCCAGGGTAATCTGATTCTGAAATGAAAAATGGGAAATCACGATAATTGCCTGAAACCAAATGTATTGCTGAGGAAAGAATGATTGTAATCGAGGGAAGAATCCATCCCAATTTAGCTGCCAATTTATCCTCGATCATCGGTATGCCTCCACAGTATCATGGATGCAATCATCATAGGATTTCCATGTTATCCCTAACTCCTGTTCAGCCTTGCTGCTGGAATATTTTGAATCACCTTTTGAGAACGATTTCGCAGCAGATCTTGTTAGTAATCTCTTTCCAGAAAATAATCCCATAAACCAATCTTGAAGCACTATAATCGGTAATAACCACAGAGAAATTCCAAATCTTGGAAATTTCATTTTAGGATACAATTTCCTTGCCCTCTTGAGCAAGTCGTGGATATTCCCGTCTTGATGTGGGGCCAGAACATATCGGCCATGTGCCTCATCGATTTCATATGCTAGTCGATGTGCAGTTGCAACATCATCGACATGAACAAAGGCAAGTGGAATTTTTGGTACCATCGGATATTTTCCTTTCATAGCATCTCCAATAACATCGGTTGAAGGAGTAGGTCGGGAAAATGAGCCTCCAAGAACACCACTTGGGTTGATTACTCGCAAGTCAAGACCCAATTCTTCGGCTAGTTCCCATGCTCTCTTCTCGGATTCAGTTTTCGCACGTGTGTAGGGTAGAGAGAAGTTCTCATTCCAATTTGATTCATCTTTGATTACACCCTTAGGTGTTGAGCCAATTGCAGCTACAGAAGAGGTGTAGACTACTCGCTTAATTCCCTTTGCAGCGGCTGCACGCAATACATTTTCAGTACCTTGATTTGCAGTATCGAGAATCAGTTGACCATCACCACTCGTGGCATATATTGTGGCTAAGTGGAAAAGACCTGATGCGCCTTCCAAGACACTTGACCAATCACCTGGATTTAGAACATCAGCAACAACGAATTCCATATCTAGGTTAGGTGCTTTGTCCATAGAGCGAACAGTCCCTCTAACCGAGTATCCTTGTTCGAGCAATTGCCGGGCAAGATTGTTACCGATATGCCCGTTTGCTCCGGTCACTACAACTGGGCCATCCATATTCGGCCATAGGCCTCAACACTTTGAATGATGCCATTGTTTGAATAGAAGTAAATCACCCCATAGGGGTGATGCCTCTGCGAGTACATGACACTCGACGCCGGGAAAAAGTGGATTTCACCACTATGAATCCTGGAATTGTGAACATGTATGTTTGTGGTGTAACTGTGTATGATTTGTGTCACTTAGGCCATGCGCGATGTTATTTGGCATTCGATTTGATTCATCGTTGGTTGGAGAAATCTGGTTATGATGTGAACTATGTTCAAAATTTCACTGATATCGATGACAAAATCATCAACCGAGCCAATGAAACTGGAGAGGATTGGCGGGAATTAGTTGAGGACAATATTGCAACCTACTACAGGGACATGGATGCCCTAAACATCTTGCGAGCAGACACTTATCCGCGATGTACTGAATATGTTGAGGATATGATTCGTATTACTGAAGATTTGATTGCCAAAGGAAATGCCTATGCTTCAGATGATGGTGTTTATTTCAGTGTAGAGAGTGCTCCTGAGAAGTATGGCCAATTAACCGGTCAGAATATCGATGCGGTCCGCAGTGGTGCTGGAGGCAGAGTCGAAGGCACTGGTTCTGGGAAAAGGGATCACAAGGATTTCGCATTGTGGAAGGCCGCTAAGCCGGGTGAGCCAACATGGGACTCTCCGTGGGGACCTGGTCGCCCTGGTTGGCATATCGAGTGTACTGCAATGAGCATGGATGCTTTTGGTTCTCAGTTCGATATACATGGTGGAGGGCACGACCTATTATTCCCACACCACGAGGCAGAAATTTTCCAAGGAGAATGTCATACTGAATGCTCTCCAGTAGTCCATCATTGGCTACATAACGGGTTTGTAAATATCGATGGAGAAAAGATGAGCAAGTCTCTAGGGAATTTTTGGACCATCAAAGATATTCTAGAAAAAGTAGACCCGTTTGTATTGCGATTCTCTCTAATCAATGCACATTATCGCTCACCGATTGACATGAATGAGCAGTTGCTCAAAGACGCTGAGAAGAATCATAATCGTCTTGTCAGCGTTTACAAAGCCGCATTGGAATTGGTTGGAGTCAATTGCCCACCATTGCCTGATGGAGACATAACCTCGCAAGTTCCTTTGGTCAAGAGTTTGGGCATGTTGGAGAAGATGGCTCAAGGTTTTGCCATTGCTATGGATGATGATTTCAATTCGAGAGAAGCATGTGCCAAAGTATTGGGCGCTCTAAGGGAAATGAGCAAAATGCTTGGCTCTTTGGAAGGCGATGATTTAGGAGCATATGCTCAACATTGTGTCGATTGGCTTGAGGATACTGCAGGTTCGGTTCTTGGAGTATTACCAACTCGGGAACAAACTATTGCAGAACCAGAGGACGACCCAAGAAGGGCTGAAATTGCAGACCAAGTCGAAGAACTTCTAGCAAAACGTAGTGAGGCCCGTGCGGCAAAGGATTGGCCGGCTGCGGATACAATCCGTGATGAATTAGCATCGCTTGGCGTGGTTGTTACCGATACTTCAGAAGGGCCGATTTGGGACTTACTCTAATCCTTGGGCGGTTCTATGGGTGGTAGTTCAGGAACAAAGTCATCATCATTCTCCTGATGTTCAATTTCCTGATCAATGTCTTTTTCCTTAGAGACGAAAATAATCATAATAGCAACAATGAAAATAATTCCCATGACAATTGAAAGGACAACTATAGGATCAGATCCACTAGATTTTGAATCATCATTAACATCTTCATCACAAATTCCTATACAGACATCATCATCATCATCTGTGTTGTTGCTTTGATTTGTGTTAGAGTTTGAATCAGTATAGTCACAGGAACCATCGTCTTGATCAGCTTGAGGATTGTAGTTCAGCGCACTAGAATCCATACAGCCCGGAACGGGGTCAGGCTCAGTTATTGTGTTGTTCACATAATCTGAATCTTCTTTGAAAGGTCGCTCTCCATTTGCGTCATAGACCACATCATAATAATCGTACAATTTTGTCATATCTATGTGGTAATTTGCATGAGAAGATCGATTGACTACGTCAAAGAACCTATCATCGCCAATCGTGTAAATAGGGTCGAGAGTCATATTCTTCAAGCGATTAACATTGTCTTTGTAGTCACCGTCGAATGTTGAACCCAACCAATCTTGGATTTCAGAATCAGTCATATCGGATACTTCATTCCAGTTCTCTTTGATATCCTCAAATTCGTTACGCATAGCCATTGCTAGACTTGATTCAATTTCTTCCCATTTTTGCATACCCTCTTCAACCGAAGAAGAAGTTACATCGACAGCTTTAGAGAATCCAGACCCATTGACATATTCCCAGTCATCATCCTTCATTGCAGACATTAAATCTATGTCACCGAAAACTGGTTTTCCGTTAACAATCGTTAGACGAACATCAGGGTCAATAGCCTCGATTAGGTTACGATACGGATTCTCATGGAAGGAATCGATTACAACAATATCAGCATACATTCCAGTCTTGATTTGGCCAACAAAATCCTGCCAATTACTGATTTCAGCAGGGTTACTTGTAACCATCTCTACCAATTCATAATCGGAGAAATGACCGGATAATTGCTCTCGGTTCCACATATCTGCAACCTTCATTTCGTGAAGATTGTTCTTGGTGCCACTTGGGCCCCAATCAGGTGCTAGAGAAATTGTAACGCCTGCATTATCAGCGGCTACAACATCTGTTGTGTCACCATACAATACTAGGTTGGAAAATGGTGACCAAACTAGTCCTGCACCCGTTTGCCCCATCTTATTGAATTGACTTTGATCTAATGCAGTGCCATGAATTACTACGGTTTCATCCATAATTAGACCCTTGTCATAAAGGGAGTCAAACTCATCTTTGCTCTTTTGATCAACTCCTTCAGAAAGGTGAACGAACCAAGCATTCAAGGTTCCAGATTGGTTTTGCGAAATTAAGTGGCTACCAGTATAATCCTCGTCCTCAGCACCACAAACAGCGCATGTACTGATTCCATCTTGGCCGAAATTATACAACTCAACATTTCGAGAAAGCAGACTATCCCATGCATCTGTTCCACTACTAGGTGAACCTTGTACCGCAGTAACTCCGCCTGCAACCGCTTGAACTTCAGCGTACTTCATTTGTTCAGCTGACAGGTCCCATCTATTGTATGATTGAATATTGGTTTTCATCCAAGTTATGCTTGGTCCATAGTCCCAATTGTCTCCCCATTGGCCTCGATTGGTATAGCCGCCTTCTTCGGATTTTTGTGATTCTGAAAGGTGGACGTTGAAATCCCATAATGGAATGTGATTGTAATGCATATGGTTGTGAAGGTCGATTAGTCCAGGATAGATTGTTGCTTCAGTATCGTATACCGAGATATTGTCGGTGTTGATAGGGGGGATTTCTCCATCTGCCCAAACCGCAACAATCTTACTACCTTCAATCATCAAATTTCCATTTTCTATGACCTCACCTTGGCCGGTCATTGTTACAACCCGTCCTTGAAGAATGTAGGAATCATCAGTATTGTCAGATTCAGTGAAACAAGTTCCTTGACGCTGTGAGGGATTTGGGTCTTGCTTCCATAGACTTCCGTTCTCTGCAATGGTGTAGACCTTATCCCACCACGAATCTTCGCCAGGATAGGAAAGTGAGTCAATGAGGTTTCCATCCGAGTTCATTAGGTTAGCAGTATCGCCATCCCAGTAGTCCAATTCAATATCAGTATTTGCCCGATAGAATGTGATACTTTCACCTGCAGCAATAGTAGTGTTCCAACCTATTCTGCAAGGCGGACTTCCACCATCGGTTGCATCGTCGAGTATCCAATCGGAAATGTCAACTGACTGATTTCCAGTATTTGTGATCATTATGTACTGGTCCGAATAAGAGCCAATATCGCCATCTCCATTCCAGTCTGTACCGTTGTATTCAGCGGAAGAAGCAGATACCAAAATCTCCTCGATAATGATTCCGCCTTGACTGCCTGCTTCACTTGAAGTAGAGATTGGGAAAAGCGCAGTGATTAGAATCAGTGCAACCAAGACCTTGCGCATATATTGACTGGGAGAGTTAAAGCACAAGAAGTAACCTACTACCGGTTCGTTTGAAAAATACTAAATTACGATAGCCTCAAAACTAATCCTTCATGCCCTATGGGCATGCAAAGGGCACTATTCATGCTGGCAATTCTTCTGCCGGCAATGTTCTCCGGTTGTTTCGGAGAGGAGGAAATAGTCTCAGTGCCAGAGGAAGAGCCTGCTTATCCGCAACCTTGGGAAAGGGCTGGTTTGACCTACGATGATAGTGATGTATTCAGTCGAGTTTCAGTCAATGGAACTCATGGAATAGATACTGTGAGGAGTATTTATGTCGATGTTCCAACAATAACGGCAGCTGATGGTGGCTCTGGCTTAACTGGAGACGCAGTGGTTCATTTAGGGCTATGGCTGCCGGTTATCGAAGGATGCGATTGGGAAGCCGGCAATCTCTCTGAGGAATGTCGAGTTCCAGTGATTGCAGAAATTGGTCCGTACTATGATGATGGTGATGTTGATGCTCTTACTCCTGCTGATAGATTAGGGAGATTCTTGATTGAAAATTATGTACCTCACGGATTCGGAGTTGCCCAAGTAAGTGTATTCGGAACTGGAGAATCAAATCATTGTATGGATTTGATGGGGACGGATGAACAAAGAGGAATAGATGCAGCAGTGTCTTGGCTGGGCAGCCAAGGTTGGTCAAATGGCAAGGTGGGAATCATTGGCAAGTCGTATGACGGCAGTACTCCTTGGCAAGCAGCTACCTTTGAAAATCCATATCTTGCAACCATTGTGCCTATGTCCGGTTTGATTGGAGTTCACGATTTGATGTGGCGAAATGGAAGTATGGAAGCACGAGGCATGATTATGCATAACGGTGTTTATGGTTCATTTGGAGTCGATGGAGATTCCGACGATGTAGACAATGCGTGTGAAGGATACATGGAAGGATACTACAATGGTCCTGCTGCTTATTTGTCTGGAGGTATGGTTGAATATGCAGGAAATACTTACTGGACTGAGAGATCGTTCCTTGACCGAGTTCTGCAAAATTACAATGGTTCAGTTTACATTATACAGGGAATGCAAGATTGGAATGTAGACCCTCATATGGCCTTCCCTACTCACCAGATTGTTGAGGATGCTGGAATTGAAATCAAGACTCTTGCTGGACAGTGGGCTCACGATTACCCTGACCGAGTATCTGGACATAGTTCTCAAGGGGCCGGCCGCGGACAAGAGGCATATCCCTACACTCTACGTTGGGATTGGGCCGATGAGATGCTGTATTGGTTCAATTGGTATCTGAAGGGTGAAGGAGAAGCACCGGCACTTGGTGTTGAGATGCAAGACAACCGTGGAGGTTGGAGATTTGAGACAACCTGGCCTTCTGAGGACACACAATACCTCGAATTGGAAGTTGATTCATTGGGGCCAAATGGTGCACTGATGGGTGCAACTCAAGGTCAAATCACATTCTCCTATGGCCCATTTGAAAATGACACATACATTGCTGGCATGCCAACAATCCATGTTTCTACAACACCTCATACATCGAATAACGGACACATTTTCATCGAGATGACAGATGATTCTGGAATACATCTTGGTCACGCAGTTATGGATTTGCGATTCCATGCTGGCGGAAGAGACGGAGTTATCCAGATTACTCCGTTCTCAACAGTAGTTGCCAAAGTAGAATTCATGCCGATGGATGTATTCCTTGCTGCTGGAGAATCTATTCATTTTACCGTGACTCAAACCGGGGAAGATTATGTTCCTAGCCCAGCAGCATCTGGTGACTATTCAATCAATTGGGCAGCGAGTACGCTTACACTGCCTTTGGTTCACAGAACCTGTGATGATTTATTCCAAGTGGCAATGATTGAGTATGGTGAATCTGGAAGAATTTGCTAATCAAAATCTTCCTAGTATCGAGGTGAATACATCTCTAGCACCACTATGAGAACGCTCAACTAATCTCCTCACAATTAATTCAGGAGTGGAGCGCGCCAAGTGATTTCTTCTCGGTGTTCTATCTACGATTAGTTCTAGATTTTCGTCTAATCCTCTTGCTTCAATACCATCTGTTCGCAATTCTTTACATGCTGCTTCTATGATTGCTGGAGCAAGGTGGGTAACCAATAGCATACAAGTGCTGGAATGCGATTCAGCAGCTTCAAGCATTCCTGCGATGATTCTAGCACCCGCGCCTGGTTCGGTAATCGCTTCCAATTCGTCTGCCAAAATCAGTTTTGAATCATCATTTGATACAACTTCTGCTAATTGCAGTAGAGTTTGTTCAAGTGCACCTGCAGATTGAGTCCCTCCTGCCTTAGCAAGAACATGCAGTGATTCTATCTGACCTATTTTTGCGGACTTTGCGGGTACTGGCAGTCCCATGTGTGCTAGTATTGTGCAGTGTGCAAGTAATTCGAGCATAGTGGTTTTCCCACCGCTATTTGCACCAGTTAGTAATGCGATAGATTGCTGGTCGCCACTGTTAGCACAATT
>CAZEXE010000058.1:4992-9792 GCA_964516645.1 uncultured Candidatus Poseidoniales archaeon | reverse complement strand
GCACCTGTGACGGTATATTGTCTTCGGTTGAAATTAGTCGTCGAGAAGCCGATTTTACGACCTTTTTCGAATCTACAAAATCAGTTTGGAAACGGTGAGTCCATAAGCGAGCGTCAGCCGGCTTGGTTCATGTCCCGCGAACTTATCCGCGTTGAAGGCGTAGACCGAGCCTTCGGCCCAGTCACCGTTTTGCAGGACATAAACATCATTGTCAACGAGGGTGACAGAATCGGAATTGTCGGCCACAATGGGTCTGGAAAAACCACACTGCTCAACACGATTTCTGAGCATAAACAGGATGTAGGAGAAATCGAATTTGCATCTGGAATCCGAATCGCTTATCTAACTCAGATTAGAGATATTGATGATGATTCAACTATCGAGGAAGAACTCGGCCGCAAAGGTCGTCAATTTCAGGAACTGGAAGAAGAAATTGCAGCGATTGAAGCACAGATGGTTGACCCAGCATTCTATGAAGGTGATTGGCAACCTGTAATGGATAGATATTCCGAATTGCAAACAATGCTTGGTGCATCTGGTGGAACTAATGTAGCAAATATCGCAAAGGCCATCCTCGAGCGATTGGGTCTTGACCAGCATCCTATGGACATGAAAGTCAGTTCACTATCTGGTGGAGAGAGAGCAAAACTGGCACTTGCTCGTCAACTGGTCGGACTTGCTGGTGTCGATGTTATCTTCCTTGACGAGCCGACAAACCATTTGGATATTCAAACAACTGAGTGGCTTGAAGAATTCATTAACGATTTCGTTGGTGCACAATTGATTGTATCTCACGACCGATATTTCCTTGATCAAGTTTGTACACGAATTATTGAAATCGACAATCTAAGAAATTGGAATTTCAAGGGCAATTATTCAGAGTATTTGAAGCAGAAATTGAACTTCTTGGCTGCACTTGATGATAGAATCAAGACGGTTGAGAAGAAAATTTCTCACACTCAGTCAGCACTTCGCTCGATGAAATCTGCAAATAAGTATGACAAGTCAATTTCTGCAAAGCACAAGATGATTGAGAGAATGCAACAGGAATTGAGGGCTCTAAAAGCTCGTAAGCCGAAGCAGCGTAAAGGCTTGCGTTTCAATCTTGAAGCAGCGGATAAATCTAGCAATGACATCATCGAATTCAAGGATGTATCAAAGAGATTCGATGGACTACAGCGCCCAATTTTGGATAATCAAAACATGGAGATTTCTAAGGGTAACAGAATCGGAATTGTCGGTGGTAACGGACAAGGAAAGACAACTTTGTTGAAACTGATAACTGGTGATGAACAGATCGATTCAGGGACCAGAGAACTTGCACCTGGGGCAATTATCGGTTACTACCACCAAGACCACAGGACTTTGGATTTCAAATTAAATCCAGTAGAGCAAGTAGAGATGTTGCGACCGGATATGCAGTATGGTGATATTCGTGCAGCGCTCGGAAGATTCCAATTCAGTAAGGACCAAGTGACAACTCCTCTAGGGAAATTGTCAGGTGGAGAAAGAGCTCGCGTCGCTCTGCTCAAACTATTACTTGAAGAGAATAATTTGTTGCTATTAGACGAACCAACTAACCACTTAGATATGGATGCTAAAGAGACTCTAGAAGAGGCACTGGTCGAATACGATGGTGCGATAGTAACAGTCAGCCACGACAGGTGGTTCCTTGACCAAGTTGTCAATCAAATCTGGGAATTACAAGATGGAATTGTGACCAAGTTCTACGGAAATTATACTGATTATATCAGGAAGAAGAAGGGTCTTCCACCTTTGGTGGATGGAGAAGAACCGGTCCTGTAATCAGTGCTCTTGATAGGTAAGGCGGCACATCTTCTGCAACCATTCCAGGCCCAATTTCGTCGCCAGCAATCTCACCTGCAACGCGCATTAGGTGAACTCCTAATCTTGCCGCGCCCCATGGTGACAAACCAAGCCCCAGTAAGCCTCCTATGCATCCTGCAAGGAGGTCACCAGTACCCCCCATTGACATGCGCGGATTTCCACCTTTACCTATTCCTCCGCGTCCAGCAGCCCCGATGATAATATCCTCGGCACCAGTTCTAATTACGACTCGGCTTTCCTTGGTGCCTGCTAGCAATTCTGGAATTGCATCAATGTTACCTACCCAATTTTCTAACTCTTTTTGGTGAGGAGTAACAACTCCTCTCAAGCCTTGAGGCCACCCTTCGAGTGCCTTGATGGCATCGGCATCGACTACTTTTGGAATGTTTGGAGTCGATTGAATTAGCATTCTAACCGCTTCAAGTGAAGCGGGGTTATCACCCATTCCCGGCCCGATTACCATCGCCTGCACGCCCCTGCCTGACATGCAGCGTTTGACTAGGTTGGAAACATCGCTGATGAACTCCTCATCGGTCATTTTCTCTTGAATCAATTCGCTTGGCCATTTTGCTCTTGTAGCAGCTTTACTTGGCATCGCAACATGGACAAGGTCTACACCCATTCTTGCTGCAGCCATTCCAGCGAGGATTGGTGCGCCATGATAAGGTCCGCCACCAACGATTAGCACACGTCCTCTATCACCTTTGATTTGGTTTTCACGTGGGTGGGGATAGCGCATTAGATCACCCGGTCCGGGGTCGAGTGTTCCTGCAGGCCAGCCCACAGGTGCAACGAATAGGTCACCAACTTCTGGTAGCAACTGATCTTTATCATCGACCATGTTCGTTTTCGGGGCTTCGAAGGTAACGGTTCTGAATGCATTGAACGCGATGCCTGAGCCACATCCAGTTGGCATATCGCATGCTAGAACCATTGGTCTGCCGGGAATTGCTTCCATCAATCGAAGGATTTCTCCTCGCGGCTGACCGTATGAACCTGCACCAAGCAGGCAATCTACAATTGTAGAAGGCGGGTTTTCGGGAAGGGATTCGATTGAATGAATCGCCCCTTTCCAGTCATCTCTTGCACGCTGAGAAAGCGGAGTTTTCTGCTTGTCATGCGTTGCAACAACATGACATTCTTCGAGCATATTGGCAAGACGGAATCCATCTCCTCCATTATTGCCCGGGCCACAAAGAATCCAAATTGGCTGTGGTGCACCTTCCAGAGCATTTACGAGATGCTCTGCAGCGGTAATCATCAATTCATCCATATCGGCTCCTAAAGCCTCAGCATTGGCATCGAGGATTGCAACCTCGTGTGGAGACATAATCCAGCGGGGTCGCATGGAATAAGCACTAACTTCTCGGCCTTTGATTTCAACGGTATGATGATGAACGAAAGTATGCTCCGTAGGAGCATGTCGGACAAGGCACCGGTGTTTGATACCACTACCGGGCCAGTCCGTGTTATCACTGCTGCAAGCCTGTTCGATGGCCATGACGCAGCGATTAATGTGATGCGTAGGCTAATCCAGACCAGCGGAGCTGAAGTTATCCATTTGGGACACGACAGGTCAGCAAAAGATGTGGTTGACTGTGCGGTGCAAGAGGACGCTCATGCGGTTGCATTGACTTCTTATCAAGGCGGTCACATGGAATATTTCACTTACATTCGACAACTCCTAGATGAGGCTGGTTGTTCCCATGTCCGAATCTTCGGAGGGGGAGGTGGAACGATTACTCCGCCTGAGATTAGAGATTTACACAAGAGTGGAATCTCGAGAATTTATTCACCGGATGATGGCAGAAAGATGGGTCTGATGGGGATGATTCACGATTTGATGGGAACTGCAAGCGAAGTTGATTTGATTTCAGATGAAAGGCTTGCAAGCCTAGATGGCCCGATTACACCTGATGATATGGCTAAGGTTGGGCTTCTGCTAACTCTTTCAGAATCAGCGAGTGATGACGATTTCAAAGCGATGCTTGACAAGGTTCGCTCAAGCGATTCTGAAGTTCCTGTAATCGGTTTCACTGGCACAGGAGGTGCTGGAAAGAGCAGCCTGTTGGACGAATTGATGTTGAGGGTTCTCAGAGACAATCCCGACAAGAAAGTGTGCTTGTTGTGTGTCGACCCTACTCGTAAGCGAACCGGAGGTGCTCTACTTGGTGACAGAATCAGAATGAATTCATTATCCAATAACAACCTGTACATGCGCTCTTTGGCAAGTAGAGGAAGCGGTTCAGAAATCAGTGCAAATCTTGACCGTGCAATCGAAGCTGCAAAGGCTATCGGTTTCGATTTGATTTTCTGTGAAACCAGTGGTATCGGCCAAGGTAGTGATGCGATCACTACTGTTTCTGACCGTTCGTTGTACGTGATGACTGCAGAGTTCGGGGCTCATACCCAACTTGAGAAAATCGAGATGCTAGATGTTGCAGACCTCGTGGTGCTGAACAAGTATGAGAAGAGAGGAAGTGAAGATGCATTACGTGCAATTCGCAAGCAAGTTCGACGCAACAGAAACATGTTTGATGTCGATGATTCCGAGTTACCGGTTGTTGCTACAATTGCGAGTCAATTCGCAGACCCAGGTGTGGATGTTCTATGGAAGAAGTTGGCTGAAATGGTCGGCTTTGAGGCGAGTGAACCGATGGGTGCTATCGGTGAGCGCAAAGGAGTTATTCCACCTGAGAGAGTTCACTATCTCTCAGAAATCGCTTCCGTAGTTCGAGAGTATCACGAGCAAAACACCTCAATTGCAGAAAAGTTGCGAGTAATGCAGCATTTGGAATCTGCAAGCAAAGAAGTTCCAGCAATCAAGGCTGAAGTCGAGCAACACTTGGAACAGTTGAGAGAAGAGATTGTTGAAGCAAAGCAGGCTGTAGAGAATTTCAGATCACTTGCTGAAGAATACGCAAGTGGAGAATACACCTACCATGTTCGTGG
>CAZEXE010000058.1:0-4892 GCA_964516645.1 uncultured Candidatus Poseidoniales archaeon | reverse complement strand
TACCACATCGCGGAGGCTGGCGCAAATCCAATCACTCAATTGGCACTAACTTTGGCAAATGGTTTCACCTATGTGGAATACTACCGAAGCAGAGGAATGGATGTAGCCCAATTTGCTCCTAATTTGTCGTTCTTCTTCTCCAACGGCCTAGACCCTGAGTACACTGTAATCGGTAGAGTTGCTCGCAGAATTTGGGCTGTAGCAATGCGTGATTTGTATGGTGCAGATGAGCGCAGTCAGAAACTCAAGTATCATATTCAGACTAGCGGGCGAAGCCTTCACGCACAAGAAATTGATTTCAACGATATTCGTACAACTTTACAGGCACTGCTTGCAATTCAAGATAATGCAAACTCATTACACACCAATGCATACGATGAAGCGATTACAACTCCCACAGAAGAGTCGGTACGCAGAGCACTGGCAATCCAGTTGATTGTCAATAAGGAAAGCGGTTGGACCAAGACCGAGAATCCAATGCAGGGTTCATTTATCGCTGAAGAGCTCACAGATTTAGTCGAGGAAGCGGTTCTTCAAGAGTTTGAAGCCCTATCTCGTCGAGGGGGAGTTTTGGGTGCTATGGAGACGATGTATCAGCGTGGTAAGATCCAAGATGAAAGCATGTACTACGAGCACCTCAAGCACGATGGTACACTTCCAATCGTCGGAGTAAACACATTCCTAAATCCAAATGCAAAGGATTTCGATGAGACTACCGCAGATGAATTCGATATGGAGTTGGCAAGAGCAACTCCTGATGAGAAACAAGCATGCCTTGAGAGGACTCAATCTATCACTCGTGATGAACAGGCACTCAAGAGATTGCAACAAGTTGCAAGAGAAGGCGGCAATGTGTTTGAAGAATTAATGGAGACAACAAAGGTTGCTTCCCTCGGACAAATCACAGAGGCACTATTCGCTGTAGGCGGGCAGTACCGCCGAAACATGTGAGTTTGCAAAATCACTTCTTGCTGAGTTCCTTTGCTTGCTTAACCCACTGGTCTCGCTTCACTCTTCCTGGGAAGAATTCGATTGCTTCATTGACCAAGTCTTCCATTTCGTTGGTCATCTTTGAAATCTGTTCGAATGTGTAAATTCCAAGAGCATTCAATTTTTCTTCGATATAGGGGCCAATTCCCTTGAGGGTCTTCAAGTCGTCTTTGTTTGACTCAGTTGCAATTCCAAGTACACCGAAATCAATTTTTGAAGCATTAGCCTTGACTCGCTTCAATTCTTCTTTCTTCTTTTCTTCCTTGGTTTTCGGTTTGGCAGTTTCAGGGGCTTCTTCCTCTTCATCGGATTTCTTCGCAGCCTTTTTCGCTTTCTTAGCAGCCTTTTCTTCAGCCTTTTTCGCTGCGACTTCTTCCTTCTTTATCTCTCGAAGCTTTCCTTGGTCGGGCTTGATAGAAACCGACCAAGAGAAGTATACTGAATTCAATCCAAGTCTCAACTTTCCTTTGTATTCTCCACCCGCATATGTTGGATCTTCAACATCATCGAACACGAAGTTGATTGTGATTTCACCATCATCTCCTACCTTGATTACATTGGTACTAATTTCATCGAAACTTGTCTCAAACATTGCGAATCTTGTTCCATTTTCTATTTGATTGAAGTCGGTTAAGTGGACGTCAATATCACTCATATCAGAGATAGTAATGACTTCTTGGCTAATCCCTCTTCCTCCCGCTTCGACATCTTCTAGAGGTGAGAGGACGAATGGGTCCTGCTCGGTTCCGCTACCGGACGCGAAGATAGGTTCAGATGTTGTGTTCTCTGGTTCAGGTCCAGTTGCTAACATTAGCAGTATTTTCTCCTTTTGTAATATGATTGGTACTAGCAGCAAGAGTAGCAGTAGCAGAATTAGAATGAAGCACCAACCCCAACTCCATTTGAATAAATTCTCAGGCGTAGTTGATTGTTCGTTAACACAATTTCCAGAATCATCTGTTTCCGGTACAGATTCAGCATCGAGTGGGTCAGTATCACAATCGATTTCAGCAATATCTGAAGCACCATCGTTGTCATCATCCAAATCTTCAACCAATCCAGTTGTGGAGTTGCCAGTAATTGTATCTGGGTCGCCATCACCGTCTGTGTCGATATATGCAGATGCATCGGTTGGGAAGGCATCAGGTCCAGCAGTACAGTTGGAATAAGGTGGCGAGATTGGGCCGTCACAATATCCGTCACCATCTGTATCAGGGTTTCTTTCATCAGAGCCTGTATCATTTACAGAAACATAGGTGCCAGTGCCACTTTCAACAGTATTGTTGAGGCCGTCTCCGTCCATATCATCGTCCATCAGGTCACAAATTGTGTCACTATCGAAGTCTTCAGGAGTGTCAAGATAATCAGTTTTGTTAGAGCCACATGAGATTTCCAATGTGTCGAGGAAACCATCGTTGTCATCATCTGTGTCAGCTTCTAATCCGCCTTCGCCATCTGGGTCATCATCGGGGAATAGGTCGCCATCGGTGTCGACTGGTTGAGTTGGATCTAGTGGTGCAGAATCTGGGCCTCTACAGATTAGAGTACCTTCTGAATCATAGACATCAGTAGGGCCATCACAGAATCCATCATCGTCCGTATCTGGGTCAAATTGGTCGGTTCCATCTACGGATTCATTAACATCTAATGCTCCATCATTATCATCATCATCGTCCTCTACAAGAGGTCCAATGGTCTCATTGTAATCTTCAGGTAGTTCATCTGGTAGGCCATCGCCATCATTGTCAGCAAGAACAGTCAATCCAAATGTGACCATCACTGACAAGTTGACCGAATCACTTCTTCCAAAGTCGGTAATGTTAGCCCATAGTGTATATGTTGTATTGCCGCTAACTTCTGTCGGTGTTCCACCCATGATTCCGCTCGATGAATCAAGATTGATTCCTGCTGGAAGCGCAGGAGAAATTTCCCAAGTAGCGCCAGGAACATGGTTCGGTGGCGGAATTGGTGTTGTGATTTGCACATTTTCGACTAGAACGATAGCATTTGAACTGTGAGTTCCAAATGGATTGGAATCCGGTCCGCCAACACAGATTGGCGGAACTGCAGTTGGCCCATCACATACTCCGTCATCATCAGTATCAGGGTCGAGAGGGTCGGTTCCATAATCTCCAGTATTATTGTAGAATCCAGTTCCAGTTTCAACTAGGTCTGGTAGGCCATCACCATCATCATCCAAGTCTTCGACTAATCCAGCAGAGTCATCATAATCTTCAGGCAACTCGTTTGGCTCTCCATCTCTATCTGTATCTTCTAAGATTTGTAGATTGAAGTTGAACTGGATGTTCGAGGTACTGGTAGTTCCTGAAATTGTGTAAGTGATGTTTTCTGTCACCTCTACAGGGGTTCCAGAAATGATTCCATTGGTGCTGTTAATACTCAATCCAGCAGGCAGAGTAGGCGATATTGACCAAGTTGCTCCAGGTAATTGATACGGAGGAATCAAACTTGCAAGTTGAGTGTTGTTCAGTCCATAGATTACTCCTTCAGCAGGCTCGCCAAGCGGAGTTAAGTCCGGTCCACCAATACAGATTAGGTTACCCTGTTTGTCATAGACATCATTTGGACCATCGCAAATTCCATCATCATCGGTATCTGGGTCAAGTGGGTCTGTACCGGTGTCGGTTTCATCTACATAGAATCCAGTATTGGTTTCATTCACGTCCTCTAAGCCATCGCCATCATCATCCAAATCTTCGACCAAAGGAGGGTCGCTATTAGAAGGCGGATTGAGTTCATCGGGCAGGCCATCCCCGTCAGTGTCAGTGTCTCCAGATGGATCGGTTGGGAACGCGTCAGGTCCAGCAACACAATACGGTGGAACAGGGATACTTCCATCACACATTCCGTCTCCATCGGTGTCAGGGTTGAGCGGATTGGTTCCATTAGCATCCTCTTCCAAGTCAGAGATTCCATCACCATCATCATCCAAGTCTTCTGTTAGACTTGGTGGTGCAGAAACTCCTGGGTCGTAATCATCAGGCAGTTGGTCAGGGTCGCCATCACCGTCGGTATCCTCGAGGATTTCAAGCGTGAAGTTCCATGTTTGGCTTTCTGTTGAAGAGTTAGCCCAAATTGTGAATGTTGTATTTGCTAATGTCTCTCTTGGCGTACCAGAAATTACTCCAGTACTTGGGTTGAGTACCAAATCGCCCGGCAAATCAGGGGAGATTTCGTATGTAGCTCCGTCCACATCGAAATATGGTCCATAGTCGATAATTGCAGAATTGTTGACTGCGATTAATGGCATTGGTGGGTCGAGTGGAGGTGTAATGTTGAGCCAGATATCACCTGTGTATGTTGCATTGTCAATTATTGCTGTTACAGTGAATGTCGTATTCGAAATTACAATTGATGGAGTTCCACTTACTGTACAGGTACCTTGTGACATGGATAGACCGGTCGGCAATGCAGGTGCGATAGAACAGGTTGCACCGGTGACATTGGTCATGCCGCCTCCTGAACTGTTACCTGAGCCGCTGGAATTATACTGGAAGGTTATGTCACTCATGATGCTATCAACCTCGAGTTCAATACCCTCAACGCTTGGATAGAGTTGTAGATCTAGTAAATCGGTTGAAGATAACCACACACTTCCTTGGTAAGTTATACCATCGAGAGTTGCATATATTGTGTAGGTTGTATTGCTAATTGCGACACTTGGTGCACCACTAATTGTGCATGTGCCTTGGGCCATGCTTAATCCTGCAGGTAAAGCAGGGCTAATTGAACAACTTGCGCCAACTAAGTTTGCCCATGTGTATGAAGTAATTCCGGAGATATTTTGAGGGTCATGCATCCACAATGAAGTACCACCACCCGCAGGGATTGCTTGGAAGAGAACTTTTGTGCCCACAATTTGCATATAATATGGATTGGAT
>CAZEXE010000057.1:0-10208 GCA_964516645.1 uncultured Candidatus Poseidoniales archaeon | reverse complement strand
GAGAATCCAATGTTTATTGGGGGTTTTGATGAAACCCAAAGATACCTCAAGTAATGCTATTTTTCAACAAAAGTGACACTATGTTTAATCACTTTCCTCTTGGAGAGGAAACTATGGAAGAAGATGATGAAGTAGTAATCGGTTTATCTGCGATAATGAAGTTAACAGGTTCATTGCCACTGGTTATTGGAATACTTATTCTCATCTCACCGAGAGAAGTTATGGCTATTGGCCCCCACCTTACTGAGTATGGAATCTATCTTGGTTGGTTTGTTGCTGCTTTAGCAATTGTCTTTGGAATGACACATTGGCTGGTGGCTATTTATGTCAAGGAAAATCTGCATATCTTCGGACGTTTCTTTGTTTTTGGCCATTCAATGATCGCATTGTTAGAAGCTTATGGTTGGGCATCAGGTCTAATTGAATTTGAACCTAAGTATCTATTCGGTTCTATCTTTCCTTTTGCCGCGGCCTTCACTTTGTTGATGTATTCAATAACTCCAGAACAAACAGAAGTTGTTGGAAATAACGGAGATTGAGTAAAAATTAGACAAGTGCTCGTGCCGGGACGTACTGTCAAGCCGTGTCCAGCACAGCATCGCTAGTAGTTATTCAATGTCAAGATGCTCGTGCCGGGATTTGAACCCGGGTCGCCGGAATGAAAACCCGAAATGATGGACCACTACACCACACAAGCAGATATGTCTCGCCCATCATTGATTACTGATGAATGTTGGGGTCGATAGTCAAGCCATTCCACCAACGAATTCCTAACCACGCTACGACGAATCCAATGATTAGGACAAATCCAATCATTATCTCCCTATCCAGTATCCACCACAGAGCATCTACCGCTTTACTGCCATAGATTCCAATTAGAATTGCTTCAAGGCCAAATCTTAGGCCTCTACCAAGTAATCCTGCAATAATGAATGGTTTCAATTTCATTTCCCCCATACCTGCGGCCCATCCGAATACCTTGTACGGAATTGGTGAAAATGCTGCAATGAATATTCCAATGGTGCCGTACCTCATGGTCAGAACCTCAATTTTCTCGAGATGTCGTTCTGCATTAAATCGGTTAAACAACGACCGTCCCCATTTTTTGCCTATCCAATATCCAACCAAACTTCCTAGAACACTGGATACTGTGATAACAATCCACAGCCAAAACACAAGCATAGAATCGCCCTGTGCAGCGACTAACATCGGCAAGAATAGCAAATCTGGAGGAACAGGTTGGATAATTGCTTCACTAAATGACATGGCTGCTAGACTAAGCGAGCCAAACCCGTCGAACCATTCGACAATGGTCTCTTTCCACGACATCCAACCCTTGGGGCACCAATCATACGCATGAACCCTTTCTTAATCGAAGTCTTGATTGCTACAAATCTCGACCCATTGACATATGCCGGTATTGGATACTGCCGCTTTGCTTCATTGGCCTGTGGACAGAATGCAAGGTGGAATTGTGGCACATAGCCAATTGGAGGAACTAAGAAAATTATCTCCTGAGAGGGCAATGTTGCTTGAGTCCATCGAAATGGAGTGGATGAGTATGGGCACTGGAGATGCTGAATCAGCTGCGGCAGCCACTGGTGATTTGCCTCGTTTAAGTCCGGTAGATCTTGAAATTCTTGCAATAGCATTGGCAACAGGACACACATTATTTACTGATGATTATTCATTACAGAATATTTGCAGGCATCTAAATCATCCTTTTGAGGCTGTTTCCAATAAACGAAGCCAGGAACAATGGTCGTGGGAATTAAGGTGCATTGGTTGTAGGGCTACTAAAAAAGCGGATACTCAAAGTGAACAAGAATGTGATGTCTGCGGTTCAATAATGAAGGTTAAGCGAGCAAGATAATTACTCTTCTTCTAGAATTCTTTCGACTTCATCGCCTGCTCCAAACATGGAGGCAAAGATTGCAGAAATCCAGTCTAACATGGCTCATTCTTCTGCAGTAGCGATTTCATCAGCAACTTCTTCCGCAGTCTTTCCAGAAGGATCAACGCCTACTGCCTCTGCCTTTTGTGCTAAGTCAACAGCCTTCGTCTTACCACCTGCATCCAAATCGGCTTCAGTATTTGCGGTAGAAGGCTCACCAGTGACCTCGGAGAGTCCTTTATGGAACTCTCCTTTCGATTGTCCAGCGGCCCTTGCAAGTTTAGGTAGGCGCTCTGCTCCAAATAATAGGAAAAAGATTGCTAATAGAATCATGATTTCAAACGGTCCGAACCTCATGTGTCTCCCTCTAATGCAAGCCAGTAACTCCCGCTTTGTCAATCAATCGGCTCTCAACCGCCAGAAACTGGCGGAAGTAATGCAATTTCATCTCCGTCATTAATCGGTTCATCTTCTGCAACTTTACGGCCGTTAATACTGACAACAAGTCCTTGACTGAGCCACATTTCTATGCCGAGTTCTTCCATGATAAACCGTACAGATGAGTTTGGTAATATCTCAACTATGTGCTCTCTTCCACCCATTTGTTCAGCTAGAGGGCCAAAAGCGAGCACTTTCGCCTGCATATACACGCTATTGAGCGGCATCTTATCAACCCGTGGCGCCGTGTCTTGCACAATGGCAGAAGCACTATCTTGTCAAGGGCTTTGGAAGATTTACGAAATGGGCGATGAAAAAGTGCAAGCAGTTCGTGGAATAGACCTTGAAATCAACAAGGGCGAAATGGTTGCAATAATGGGTCCATCGGGATGTGGGAAAACCACTTTGCTGAACATGTTATCTGGAATAGATGACCCCTCTGCAGGACAAGTTATGGTTGCTGGTAAGCCATTATTTGGAATCAGTGATGATGAGAGAACCGATTTGCGTGGAAAGGAAATGGGTTTTATTTTCCAAAAATTCCACTTACTAGATGTGATGAATGCTGTTGAAAATGTAGAGATTCCCTTGTTGTTGTTAGGAATGAATCCAGATGAAGCCCGAACAATAGCCACCACAGCATTGGGTAAAGTCGGACTAGGAGATAGATGTAACCACAGGCCTGCGGAGTTATCTGGTGGCCAGCAGCAACGAGTATCCATCGCAAGAGCACTTGTGCACGACCCATCAGTAATTCTATGTGACGAGCCAACTGGGAACTTAGATTCATCAACCAGCGATCAAGTAATGGATTTACTCGTTCAGTTGAATGAATCTGGTTCAACCATTGTGATTGTAACTCACGACAATGAAATCGCAAAGCGATGTTCTAGAATTGTTCGTATATTGGATGGCAGAATTTTGTTTGAAGAGGAATGAGAATGCTCTCGGAAACCCTCGCTGTGATTGTATTGATAACCCCAATCAGTGCAACATCGGCTTGGATTTTAAGGAAGGATGTTGCTAAGTTCTGGCAGACTATTTTGCTGTATATCGGACCAATTATTGATGCATGGTTAGTATGGTTTTTACTCGATTGGTTCGAAATGGGATTCTTTTCCACTTGGGGGTGTACAATTTCAGCAGGAATAATATCAAGCATGTTGTTACAACCGATTTTCTCTCCTCGTAGGCTAGTAGTATTCCGTCTATCGTGGCAACAAGTTCGTCGCAGACCTCGTCAAGCGGCATTAATGATGGCTGGCTTATTGGTTGCTTCTTCAATAATCACATCTTCATTGGTTGTAGGAGATAGCTTGGATGAGACTCTAAGTAAAGAAGTTGAGGCAGTATATGGGGAAACAGATTTACTGATTTTCCAAATGGATTCTCGTACAGGTTTTTCATTTGACCTAGATTTCAATTTAACAACAACCTTTGGTCAGACATTAATGGAATCAGGCCTCGCAGACAAATGGTCTCATGGCCTAGACACTACTGCAACATTATCTCGCAGTGATGGATTAGCGTTGCCTTCTGCAGCCTGGTATGCTTATGAGGGGTGGGAAGGAGTAGCAGTGAACCAAGTCGCTGCAGATGAATTGGAATTGTCGAAGGGTGATATTCTAGAAGTCTCATCGTTTTCGTATTCCGATGATGCAGAATTGGTTCGAACCTCACATAACTTGACCATTACTTCGGTGATTTCTATGGATGGAAGAGGTTCAATGGGCGGAACAAAATCTCCCGGTCTATTCACTTCTCTTGAGTTGTCTCAACAACTGCAATCAAAATCATGGAAGGTCAATATGATGCGAATCTCCCTTGCAGACGAGAGGGTTGCTTCACAAAGCATATCAGATGTTGAATCAATTTTGGATGAACTAATCGACGCTGAATCTGCAGGCTTTGAAGTCAATACAGATGGTGATTCTATGTCAATATCCAATTCTAATGGATTAGGTAGGTTAGATTCTACATTTATGGAATCATGGAATGAGAACAAAACCGAATTATTGGGTCAAGGCACAACAATGGAAGTGCTCCAGGTACCATTAGTCCAAATCGAACAAGGCGACAAAGTGTTGTCATTACCCGATGATAGAATCGATGAAATTCTGGTTACCGAAGAAGGTGATTGGTATGTATCTGGCGGGGCAGTATCGTTCCAGAAACAACGTGGTGGTTCGAGTCACGGTTGGGAAGTTCCTGATGGCGGATTAATTCGTGATGTCACTTTGTTAAGCGATTCATTATTGGTAGCACACAGCCATGGGTTAGTTGAAATTCCCGACGATAGAGATGATGATTTGATCCATCATATTGAGGGTAAAGAGGTGATGGTAGCAGCATTGTTCACTCAAGATTTACCCGAACTTCCCTCTACAATTTTCTCTATGGATTATCTTGATAATTCTGGTGAAGATTGGCTTGCAGTGAAGCATCTGACCGGGACAGATGTCTATTATTTCAACAATGGAGTCTGGGTTGAGTCATCCCTTTCAGGAGAATGGTTGTATTTCGATAATGAAGTAATGGCAGGCTCTCCCACTACCGGTTGGACTACACTATCAGGGTCACAATCCCCTAACTGGCCTGCCGTAAGAGGTGGGATGTTGGTTGACAATGATTCATTGTACAGTTATGATGGTAATACGAATTATCTATCTGTTTTCGACTCAGTTTGTGACCAACGAGTGTTTGCATTCGACGGGGATATTCTTTGCAGTACTTCGTTTGGAGTAGTGGTTGACTCAGGCGAGTTAACTCCTCGCCTGCCGTTGACAGTTGACATAGGAGGCTTTGGAATAATGCCGCAATTATTGTTAGCGACTGATGGCCCCCTCTCTCCGCCTGAAGGAGATGTGTTGATCTCATCTCGGCTATCTTTGCTAAATACTTCTGAAAATGTTCTATTCAATGGTCTAATTCCTTGGGCCTATGGTGATAATTCACCAATAACTCTTGAAATTGAAGGAAATATGTCGTCGATAGATGCACCTGGCCTAGATGATTTGGAATCGATTATAATCGGTTTTGTAAATCTAAGTGATGGAGAAATTCTAGCAGCTTCTGTAGAAGGTGAGCGCAGTATTCTGGTAGTGAACGATGGCAATCAGTTGGCAATCCTAACTTGGCTTGATTCAATTTCGAGTGTAGATTCGATGGACCTTAACATAGTCGCAGCAAAAGAGGAGGCCTTGGCCACAGCACAAGAAGGCGCAGGTGTACTTTCAGCAATGTTCCTTGTATTTGGTGCATTTACAATCGGTGCTGGTTTGTTGCTGGTTTTGACCATTGTAATGATGCTTGCAGAATCACGAAGAATGGATGAAGCCATAATGCGTGCAATTGGTTTGAAACGCTCTGATATGAGGTCCCTTGCATTGATGGAAGGAATGATCACTTCTTTTGCAGCATCGGTTTTGGGTGGCCTTTTCGGTTTGTTCTTAGCATGGTTGGTGTCGCTAGCCTTTAGTAGCGTATTTGCTAGTGCAGGTGCCGATGGAATTGCTTATTCGTTTAGTATTGAGAGTATGCTCATAGGTATGTCTTCTGGCTTCATCATCGCTATGCTGACTCTATGGGGCACAGCATTTTGGACAAGTCGGCTAAACATCATTCAGGCGTTACGTGGTCTCTCTCCAATGCGAAGAAGAGGGATTCCCTGGTGGGTTATTCTCTTGTTAATCTCCTTCATAGGTGCAGGTGCATTAGCAGGTCTTTCGATACTAACATTCGACTCAGCATCATCGTTGAGATTCGCTTTATGGCACATTATGGCTTCATGCTTAATCGTTGGATTAGTTCCTATATTCACATTCATCTTACCACATCTAAGAGGATGGACGATTAGGAATTCAGGCCGAAATACGATGGCTGCAATAGGTGTTTGTCTTGCTATTTGGGCACTTACTCCTAACTCATGGGCACCAGTTGATTCTGGAGTCAAACCGGATGAGATTACTTTTGCAGTATTGGGCTTGGTGCAAGTCTTTGCAGGAGTTCTAATCCTCACGGGATTGGCACCTAGGGTTGCGACATGGGTCATTGAGAAATCATTCTTAGCCAAACGTATAGGGCCAGTAGCCAAGGTTTCACTTGCCCACCCAGCAGCTGCACCAATGCGTACTGCCGTTATCATGGGAATGTTTTCACTGACCGTGTTCAGTGTAATTGTACTGGCAGGATATTCAGTACAATTTGAAGAGCATTCATCTGGCTATGTTGAAGATGCAAGCGGGGATTTTGAAATTCTACTATCTTCTTCTCGTCAAGTCCCTCTTGAGTTATCTTCTGATCATTACGAATGGAATCTACAAGAAACGGACCCACAAGATATTGATGCGGTAGGCATAGTCAATCGTGCTGTTGTTTGGGTAGATGATGGCGAGGATAGTATTGGCTATATTTTACGCGGGGTTGATTCAGGATTTATTGAACATGGAGCGATACCTTTGGAAGACTGGGATAGGGCTCTTGGAGAGACTCAACAAGAGGCTTGGGAGTCACTAAAAATTAACGAGAATGTTGTGTTTATTGACAGTTCATTTGCGTTGGTTGACCCCAACACAGGGGAATCAATTATGGGCATGACTCTTTCAATTGGAAAATCAATTTCGCTAATTGATATTTCAAACCCTGGAAATAGCAGAGAAGTTGTGGTAGGGGGCATTCTATCTCAGTCGAGTCAACTCTTCTCCCAGGGGATTTGGATGGACGGTCAAATCGTTGAAGAACAGTATGGTGGAGTGGTTACTAGAATCTATGTTTCACATGAGCCTGGAATCACATCTACTGAACTTGAAACAACTCTTTCATCCGATTTAGCATCGAGCGGGGTTCATACCTCTATTATTGAAGATGAAATTTTGCTAATTATAGGACTCATCTTTGCAATACTCACTATATTCCAGGCATACCTTGCTCTAGGATTGATTGTTGGAATTGCTGGTATTGGCGTAGTCACTTATCGTTCGGTGTCTGAAAGATCTGGCCAAATTGGTATGTTGAGGGCGCTAGGATTTAGAAAACGGATGGTCTTGAACGGGATGATTTTGGAAGTGAGTTGGACTTCTTTGTTGGGAATGATGAATGGAGCAGCAGTAGCTATTGCCTTTCACTACGCATTGTACCAGACATTTTGGAAAGAACAAGGTGTGGAATTGATTCTCCCCTGGTTCGAAGTAATATCGATGGTTTTAGGAGGATGGATTCTTGTTTTGCTTGCAACTTGGCTACCAGTTTCAAAGGCTACTAAAGTAACTCCTTCTCAAGCACTTTCATCATTGGATTGAAATTGCTCAAAATATTATATTTTGTTGAAGATAGAAAACACAAACACATTGTACCAAACAACTGTATATTACATTACTATTTCCCTTTTTATCAGCACTATCCGTGCACTGAATACGATAAAAATATATTTTATATGCACTTTTATGGTGGTGATGAAATAGTATACCCTTGCCAACTCCTAAATACCCTATATGTCGTCGGGAGTGACACCGACCCTTTTGGAGGAGATGACAATGAGTAAGTTTACCCCCATGTTTTTGGCTATAATTATGCTCGCTAGCACCTCGCTAGCAGCACTAGATTGGGCTGAATTGGAAAACAACACAATGACCGAAGCAGATGGCCGAGCTGGCCCTGACGCTCAAGTCACAAGCATACTATCGCCTAGAGCGACAACGACCGACAGCATTACTGGCGAGCAGTTACACACTTTGCAAGCTGGAGAAGATGTGCACTTTGAAGTATACATTGAGAATATTGGAGACGCAGATATCGAAGAGATGGCAGTTTCCGTTACAGTATACCTCTCTGAAAGTGGTGCACGTGGCATGATTGCCAAAGATTCAGCAGGTAATGACCTATCTTGGAACAACGGAGACGTCGTCTGTGACGACACATTCGTTTGTCCATGGGCAACCTTAGCTGCTGGAGACACCTTGGATTATGGCAAGTATACTCTTACATACCAAGGTGCCCCAATCACTTGGACACCAATCACTGGTGACTATGTAGTGGTAGTGGAGACTGACGCACTAGGTGATGCTGACCCAGGAAACGATTATTCAGAGAACTTAGTCTCTGTAGTTGACTGGACCGACATCATCGTCGACCTTGCATGGGATTCCGGCAAGGAAGTTGAAGGCGGTGCTGGAGACAAGGCATTCACATTGACTGTAGAGACTGGAGGATCTTCCATGTGGTCTGCACGATCAATCACACTAGAATTGAATGTGCAAGGAACTCTTTCCTCCGCACTTGATTCCAATGGTGGAAACATCTCGGGTGTCAACCAAATTGCAGAATTTGGTACATACGGTATGACAGAAACCTTCCGTCACCAAGATGATGCAAGCAACACTACTTCTGATAACAGGTATGTTATCGACTTCGAAACTTCAACAGAATGGTTTGGAACAGTAAGTCCAGATACCTCTGGTACTAGCGGTGACTACTCTGTTTCTGTAAGTCTAGTTAGTTACGTAATATATGGACAGTTACCTGAATGTGAAGAAACAGTTGCTGGCAACAGTTCTTCTCAGCAAGGCGGAACTCCTGACGAACAAACTTTCATTCACTTCTGTGAAGTAACACAATACCAAGATGCAGATGCAGGAACTAGCGAAGATGAGATCGAAGGAAAAGTTCAGACTTACCACGATATCGGAGTAACTAACCTTGTGATTAACCAAGGATATGCTGTTGATGAAAACGGCGACCCTATTGGTTCACCAACTATGCCAGGAATGACCTCAGGACCTCTAAATCCTGCTTGGTCAAGTGTTCAGGCTTCTGTACGACACTTAGGTAGCGATTTGTTCGTAACATACGATTGGACTGTTTCCTTCGAAATTGAAAACACTGTTACTGGAAACACTGACAATCTTCAAGCTGACAATTGTACATTCGGTGAAGGACCAGTGTACACTCACATGGAACTTGGAGACGATATGGGCCAAGGAGGCGCATTTGAGGCTGGAGAAGCATGTGTTTGGTTTAACTTCGTTCCAGGTGTTTACAATGTTACTGCAACCATTTCCATGGTCGGTGGAAGTGTAGAGACCGCAGACATGTCTGCAAGAAACGATGATGCGAGCATTTACAAGATTTCAGCACTAAACAACAGACCATCGGTTTCACTAACAGTTCAACAGCAAGAAGGATCAATCGTAATGGGTCCTGATGGAATGATTACCTTAGAGGCTGATGCAGATGATGCAGATGACGATTCTGGATTGTTGTTGAATTATGTATGGACTCATCCAGGTATGCAAGACATCAATGGAACCGAACAACCATCCCAATGTAATGGAATGGGGCCAGCGTTCTCCTCATGTCAATTAATGGCATTCGATTCTGCTTGGGCTGGCGTTCACACCTACTCTGTAACAGTTTCAGATGAGCACGGTGCCGATGCAATGGATTTCACAAACATCTTCGTTTGGAACCATGCTGTTGCAACAGCAACTACTGCTAGTGGAATTGGTATGGAATACAACCTAACCTATGATGGAAACGCAGAATTCACTGTTTCTCTAACGGACAGTTCTGCATCCTATACACAGGATCTAACCCAATTTGGCTACTCAGGAGAATATACCTCTGAAGCGGTTGTAGATTACGTACCATCTACTACCTACATGCCAGAAGATGTTGATTCTCAGACAATCACAATGACCTATGATGCGAGTTCAATTACACCAACTAGTGTATTCTGGATTAGCAATGGTAACTGGGCAAAACTCGATGCGACTATCTCTGCTGCTGGCAACGATGGAACAATTGCAATCGACATGGGCGCAGGAAACCAAGTCCTACCACAGGGTGAAATCGCTCTGATGGGCGGAGTATTGCAGATTAT
>CAZEXE010000056.1:8349-11166 GCA_964516645.1 uncultured Candidatus Poseidoniales archaeon | reverse complement strand
AGAAAGTACTGTGGTCATTCTTTGGTCTCATCCCTGTCATTCCTTTTGTTCATTTGTTTATGGAGGCTTGGCCAAATATAGCACCTATCGAAAATGAAATACGCCAATCTATGGGCGCTTCTTGGGAGGGTTTTTTTCCTACGATTCAAACACTGTTTACAACCCCATGATTTTTGGATATGTAAACCCGTTAAACTGGGTTTCAAATAATGTTGAAGTTTTGGGAATTGAAGTAACTCAAGCTATTCAAACGGAGAACATGGATATGCCATTAATCTCTGGCAAACCATCTTTAGCAAGAGTATATGTCGATTCTGGAACAAGTTCAGATGTAGAAGTAGAAGTTAGATTGAGAGCATGTTTAATCATCATATGTTCCCAACCATTGACTAGCACACATACTGCCCCTTCTTTAATTGATAGAGATAATTTTGGAGATTCTGCAAATTTCATTTTGCCTTCATTTTGGACTGAATCGCCACTAATCAATTTGGTTGCTGATGCCTACATCATACCTGGAGATGAAGTGTATGACCCTAATCTAGATGACAATCGTTTCAGTGGTTTCTATGAATTCCATGAAACTATGGATTTTGATGTTTGGGCAATCAGAATACAACAAGATGTTTCAGGTGATTCTGCTTTGGAAGAACCATCTCAAGCGATGATAGATTCTTTGATGCTAATGACAGAACAATTATTTCCAGTAGATAATCTCAATACTATCAATTTCTACTTAGATGGAGATATGACTGATTGTCAAGATGCAGCCGGTGAAAATGATCTTACCCTATGTGCAAATATTCTACAAGGTGCCACTTTAACAAAAATAAATCAATATCAAGAGTTGCTAGATAGTGGAACTACCGAATATGTGCCGCCACTACCGGACCAAGTGTTTGGAATATTCCCTGCTAATGCTGGCGTAAGTGGAGTTGCCAATGCAGCTTGGGGTGGAGAAGACCCATCGCTAGTTTCTGTCGGGACAGCTAGAAACGGAGGATGTGGTCATAGAGACCTTTGTGCTGCGCACGAAATGACACATAATTTAGGGCCATATTGCTTTGACAATACTGGAGATGATGATTGCGGTGATTTAGCAGATGAAAGTTGGGGCGCTCACCTTTCACAAACTGGTGACCCCGATACTGATTCTTGTGGGGCTGGCGGATTTGATAGAGTATGGAATGCTCAATATGGATCCAATGCAAACGCATACAATATCAAAGATTTAGGTTGGAACTCGTTTGATGATTCGCCTGAAACCGACCTTGATGCATTAATAGATTCAGGAATGCCTGATTACATGTCTTATTGCAATCTAGGAGAGCCCGGATGGACGATTCCTAATGCCCCAGAAGACACCGATATTAATCAATGGATATCTACCGATAGATGGGAATATTTGTTTGATAAATTTAGTAATTGGGACGAAGGAGACCCAATCACTCCTTACCAAGATGACATGGGCTGGCCAGGGCGTCAAACAATGGGAAACAATTCAAATCCTACTAACTTTAGAATTATTTCTGGAGTAATAAATGAAGATAGAAGCGCCAGATTATTGCCTTCTTGGCAAGAAGATGGAGGCGTGAGTGCAGCATTCAAGAGTAATTACGGCTCAACAACAGATGATTTTGAGTATATTCTCTATATGAGAGATGCAAATGGAAACAACATTGAGAAAATTTTCATTACCCCTCACTATCACGACTCTGAGCATAGAAATGTTAGTCATTCATTCACATATTTCGTTGAGGATAATGACCAAATCAAATACATCGAATTGTATGATGCAAGACAAAATATGACCGTCACAAGTATATACAGTCAAAATACACCAATCAGCCCTACAGTAACTGTTGACAAAACCAGTTACAATAGAGGAGATGAAATTAAAGCAACATGGACGCCTATTGCCGGAATGTACTACAAAGTACAATACTCTTGGAATCAAGATTTGTGGACCGATGCTAGCGTGTGGATTAGAGACAGTAGTTACTCATTCCCGATAAATAATCTTCCAAGTTCAGATAAAGGAATCGTTCGAGTAATTGCAACAAATGGATTCGATACGGTATCTGAAGAGTCGGGGTTGTTTTCAATTCCAAACCAACCAGCTGAAGTAGAATTCAAAGTTAATGGTGGAGGTGTTTCATTCAATACAGCATTACCGCAACCCCATGCAGATGAATCATCAAGAGGCGAGATGACTATAATGAATACAAATCCAAAAATAATGATGAATCAACTCTCATCAATTTCATTTGAACCTCGAATAATCGATTACGATTGGGAGGATTTGAATGAATTTGGATGCTCGCTTGAATTGACACATAATGGAGAAATGATTTGGTCCCAAGGCTCTCAGACTTCGACAAATGAAATCAAGCGTTCAAATAAAGTCAAAACTTTACAATTCTCTGATGCAATGCAAGGTTGGACACAATCAAATAGCAATGAATGTGTAGTGGAAAACGATCAATTTGCTTCGATTTCCTTCCCTAATTCAGATCTAATGGGTGCTGAAATGTACCCTGGAGATTACACGTTTACTTTCAGATATGTCGACAATCGAGGTGCTATTACTACACAAAGCGTTGACTTCGAAATTGTAACACCGCAGTGGGCACCAATGCCTCAAGAAATTATTGAATATCAAGAGTCTTTAGTTAGAGGAGATGACAACAAAAATAACCCGCCAGGTGAAAATAAAGGTTGTATCAACTACGATGATACCAATGGGAACGGTGCTTATGACATTGGAGAACCATGTTGGGATAATCTAAGTGAATTGGAACGCCTGCTAGAAAATTT